>DATEME010000082.1:0-6357 GCA_035275865.1 Candidatus Acidiferrales bacterium
AGAAGAGTTATCTGCTTGTGGAATTTGCCGATTACTCTATCCCGCCCAGCCTCGATCAGGAATTGCATCGGCTCCAGCTTGCCGGACTGACGCCGATCATCACTCACCCTGAGCGCAATCCGCTCATTCGCACAAAGCCCGAGCGCCTGTTCCAATGGCTGCGGCAAGGTTGTTACGCACAGGTGACTGCGCAATCGATTATGGGGAAATTCGGGCGCAGCGCACAGGAAGCCGCGGAAAAATGGCTCGATGCGGGCGTATTTCACTTCATCGCGAGCGATGCGCACAATATCACCAGCCGGCCGCTCCGCCTGAAGGAAACGTATGCGTACGTAGCGCGAACGTATGGTGACGAGCTCGCGCGGGCGCTGCTGGTCGATAATCCGCTGGCGGTTTTCGAAGGCCGGCCGATACCGTGCATACCGGAGCTCATCGAGGCGGACGGGGCGGGTTCCCAACAGCGCCGGCGGAAACATTTCTGGTTCTTTTGAGTGCTCTATGTTTTCGCGGCCGGTCTCGTCAGGCGGAAAAGATCGAGAATCTCTTCGTAGCGTTTAAACGGCGGAATCAAATAAGCGCCCGCGATGCCGCTTTCGCGTGCTGTGCGCGCCCAATCCAGCATTTTGCGGGCGAGCGCAAATCCACGATCGCGCGCCGCTTCCCCTGCGCTCTCCATTTCGCGCAGGACCGGCTCTGGGATTACGATTCCCGGAACTTCGTTATTGAGCCGAAGCGCCTGTTTGTAACTCGTGAGCGGCCACAATCCGACAAGCACCGGAATCGGCGGCACGCCGCCCAGCTTTTTCACAAATGCGTACCAGTGCTCCGGGTCAAAAATCGGCTGCGTCATCGCGAAATGCGCGCCGGCTTCGATCTTTACCGCAAAACGCCGCAACTCCTCATCCGGATTTTCGGCGACGGGATTCACCGCTACGCCGATCGTAAAATTCGTCGCTCCGCCCAGATTCTTCCCGTTCCAATCGAGCCCGCGATTCAGCTTCGAAAGAATCTGCACCAGCCCGATCGAATCGACCTGATAAACGCCGGTCAGATTCGAAGTGCCGCCGGCCGAGGGAGGGTCGCCTGTGATTGCCAGCACGTTGCGAACGCCGCCAACGGTCCATGCGCCAAGAAGTTGGGCTTGCAAACCGATAATGTTCGCGTCGCGCGCGGTGAGATGCGGGATCGTCTCGTAGCCGTGCGCTTCGAGCGCGCCAGCCATTGCAAGCGCGTCGAGACCAACTCGGCCAAGCGTTCCGCTGTTCACATCGATGCAATCTACTTGCCCCGATGCCATCACTGCGCGTACCTGCTCGATTACGCGATCAATCGCAACGCCCTTCGGTGGGTCGATTTCGACGGAAATAACAAATTTCTTCGCCTGGATGCTCGCCCAGAGTTTGCTTTCCGGCGGGCGGGCCGCGATTCGCCGCGCTCGCTCCGCCGCATCAATCGTGGCGGGCTCGATTTCCGCCATGCTCGATACTCCGGCGTGCTTTGCCGTTCGCAGCTTCTTCACGGCTTCGGTGATTGCGCGAATGTGCGCCGGCGTCGTCCCGCAGCAACCTCCCAGAACGCGTGTGCCAAGCTGGCCCGCCTCGTGCGCAAACGCATAGAAGTATTCGGGCGACGACCGCGGGTAGATCACACGGTCGCCCAGCCTCTTCGGGAATCCCGTGTTGGGCATTGCCGTCAACGGCAGCGCCGAATGCGCCGCCAGTTCGCGTAGCACGGGCAGCAGCAGTTGCGGACCGACCGTGCAGTTGGCGCCGATCGCCTGAATGTCCCGATCTTTCAGCGCGTTCCACACGTCGGCGGGCGTCATTCCGCCCAGCGTGAGCCCTTCGTCGGAAAACGTAAGCTGCGCCACGATTGGCAGCTTTGAGAACGAGCGAATCGCGTCAATCGCCGCACCAATCTCGGCGGCGTCGCTGAAGGTTTCGAGCAGAAAAAGATCCACGCCGCGTTCTTCGAGTGCGCCGGCGTGCTCGCGAAATGCCGCGGACGCTTCCTCGCGCGCTTCGGGCTGCCCGTTCAACGGCACGCCGAGCGGTCCGATCGAGCCCGCGATCAGCACTTCGTGCCGCGCCGCCTCGCGAGCCTCCCGCGCGATCTTTACGCCGCGATGATTGAATTCCGTGACGCGTTCAGCAAGTCCGAAAGCGCCAAGCTTTACCCGATTTGCGCCGAACGTATTTGTCTCGATGATCTGCGCGCCGGCTTCGATATAGGCCTGATGCACGCGAAAGACCTCCTCGCCGTTCGTCGCGTTCAGCTCGTCAAGGCAGCGCTGCTGGCCCACCGCGTCGAACAGAGCTGACCCCATTGCTCCGTCTGCCACGAGGATGTTCTGCCGCAGTCGTTCGTTGAAATCTTCGATCCGCATAGTTTCTCTGGAATGTTTCGGGTGCCAATCAGATTAGCACGGCTGGACCCGTCAAATCAGAGCCTGTAGAACAGCAGGTGTCCAAGTCATGTCTGATATTGCTGGAGCCCGGCGCGCAACGAATCGGCCCTATCGTTTCCGTCCAGCTAGCCCTGCGACGGTATCCATAAGGTCGAATTTCGTGAGCACCTCGAGCTTGCCGTCATCCATCGCAACAAAAACCGCGGGGCTCTCGTGGCTCAAAAGGTGCGTCACTCGTTCGACCGGCGCGTTTCCGGGCACTCGCGGCAACGCGGGTCCCATCACTTCCCGGACGATCAGTTTGCGCAGATCCTTTCCCTGCAGGGCAAGATTGAAAATCTTGTCCTCAAAAATCGTGCCGACCGCTTCATCATCTTCGAACACCGGAAGCTGCGAAATATCCTGCTGCTGCATCGTCGTAAGCGCCTGATAGACGGTCCTGTTGGGGCTCACTGTGATCAGGTCGCGCGCTTTGCCGTTCTGACGCTTCACGTGAATCACGTCCGCAGCCGTTAACGTCACCTCGGCTTCCGTGTAGCCGTGATCGCGCATCCAGCCGTCGCTGTAAATCTTGCTCAGGTAGCGGCTGCCCGAGTCGGGCAGGAAGGCCACTAGCATCTCGCCCTTTTGGCAATTTTTCGCGATGCGCAATGCCGCCGAGACACATCCTCCGCCCGATCCGCCGGTGAAAATCCCTTCGCGTTTCGCGAGCCGCCGCGCCCAGACGAAGCATTCCTCGTCGTTCACCTGAACCACGTCGTCGAGCACCTTGAAATCCAGCGTCGTCGGCAAAATATCTTCGCCGATTCCTTCGACCACGTACGTGTGCGCTTTGCCGATATTTCCTGTCTTGAAATATTCGTAGAAAAGCGAGCCCTGTGGATCGACGCCGATAATTTTGACGTTCGAATTCTGCTCTTTCAGATAGCGTCCAACGCCGCTGATCGTCCCGCCCGTGCCCATGCCGCAAACGAAATGCGTGATCTTTCCTTCCGTGTCTTTCCAGATTTCCGGCCCGGTAGTGCGATAGTGCGCCTCGGGATTCATCTGGTTTTCGTATTGATTCGGATAAAATGCGTTGGGTATTTCGCGCGCCAGCTTTTTTGCCACCGAATAATAGCTGCGCGGATCTTCCGGCTCCACGGCGGTGGGGCAGACAACGACCTCAGCGCCAAACGCCTTCAGCATGTCGATCTTTTCGCGGGACTGCTTATCGGTAATTGTGAAAACGATCTTGTATCCGCGCACGGCCGCGACCAATGCCAATCCCATGCCGGTGTTTCCCGAAGTGCCTTCGACGATCGTTCCGCCCGGTTTGAGCAATCCCTTGCGTTCCGCCTCGTCGATCATCGAAATCGCGATGCGGTCCTTGATCGAGCCGCCCGGGTTCAAGTAATCGGCCTTGACATACACCTCGGTGGGCACATCTTTTGCAATGCGGGTCAGCCGCACGAGCGGCGTATTGCCGATCGCCTCGAGAATGTTGTGGCATTTCATATCCGCAGCGCCTTCTTCGCAGAAACCATCTTATTAGACATGCGCCCGAATGCAAGCGCCTGGAAATGTTCCCATCCGAATCGGCATCCTTAAAAAGCGCCGATTTGTCCGACGTGCTATGCTCGCCAAATCCTGTTGTGATTCCTTCGCTCGATATTATCTTCTACGACGGTCACTGTGGCCTGTGTCACGGCGCCGTGAAATTCGTGCTGCGGCGCGACCGCACCGGCGTTTTTCGCTTTGCCCCTTTGCAGGGCGCGACCTTTCTCCGCGCCGTCCCGGCATCGCGCCAAGCGAACGTGCCCGACAGCATTGTCGCCCTCACCACCAACGGAAATCTGCTGGTGCGCTCGGACGCATTGATTTACATCCTTCGTCGCCTCGGCGGTATCTGGCGCGTGCTGGCTGCCATTATGACAATCGTGCCTGGGCCGCTGCGCGACAACATCTATAATCTCATTGCGCGCGTTCGCTATCGCATTTTCGGCCGTCGTGACGGACTCTGCCCGCTTGTATCACAACAGTTGCGCGACCGATTTCTGGACTGATAGCAAGCCCGCGCCACATTGAAAGGAGCAGGCGGCATGAAACGCGAAAACATCTCTTCCGGAGCAAAGTGGGAGCCCATCGTCGGCTATTCCCGCGCAGTAAAAGTCGGACCACAGGTCCACGTCTCAGGCACCACTGCAACGGGTAGCGATGGGCAAATTGTCGGCCCGAATGATGCTTACGCGCAGACAGTCCAGACGCTTCGCAATATCGAATCCGCCCTCGCCAAAGCCGGAGCAACCATGGCCGACGTGGTCCGCACGCGCATTTACGTTACCCACATCGCCGACTGGGAAAAGATCGGCCGCGCTCACGGCGACTTTTTTGGCGAGATTCGTCCTGCAACCGCGATGGTCGAAGTCAGCCGCCTGATCGCGCCCGAAATGCTTGTGGAAATCGAGGCGGATGCCATCATCGGCGCTCGCGTGTCGCGCGCGAAGCCCGCGGCGCACAAAGCGCGATCCACTCCATCGAAGAAATCAATTGGCAAGCACCGCAACTAAAGAGGCAAAATCGGGTTACACGGAGGGGGACGGAGGCTAAATTGGCTGGAACCTTGCTCTTCCTGTTCGTGTTGGGTGTGTTGCTCGCGTGCGTGCTCGCCATCGTTCTCCTGCCCGTGATGGCGATCGGCTTTCATTGCTGGAAGGGGAATTGGAGGCTAGCCGACGCGCGCCGCAGAGCTTTTGTGCAGCCACGTTAGACCTTCTTGTGCGGCCTCAAGGATTCGAATCGTCGAGCCGATGCCGTGCCGTTCAAAATGCCGCGCGATGCTTTTGCCGACTCCTTCGAACTTCTCCGTTGCAAACGCGATGACGCTCGGTCCCGCTCCGCTCAACGCAGCACCCAAAAACCCCGGGGAACGCGGCATCGCAATCACATCGGCCAGACCGGGAATCAGCTTCTTTCGATAATCCTGATGCAGGCGATCCTGCAGCGCATCCCAAAGCAAATCGTAGCGGCGCTCGTCCAGCGCGGCCACGAACAGCGCCGAACGCTGCAAATTGTGCACCGCATCCGCGCGTGAAAACGTCGGAGGCAGCACAGCACGCGATTTCTCCGTTTCAAGCGGAAAATCCGGCGTCACCACGACCATTCGCACCACTTTTGGCCAGGATTTCCGCACGGCAATTACGTTTCCATCAGGCCGGATGAACGTCACCACGAAGCCGCCATGCAGAGCCGCGCCTACGTTGTCCGCGTGGCCTTCCATTTCGGCTGCGTAGCGCAACACGCGATCTTTCGCGACTTCCGCGCCGCCCAGCGCAAAACCCAACGCAACGCCCGCCACAATCGCCGCCGCGCTGCTTCCCAGTCCGCCCGCGACCGGAATGTCATTCTGAACCGCGATCCGCGTGAGCGGCAGCTTCAGCCTTTCGCGCTCGGCCGCATACCGCATCGCCTTGAAGATGAGATTTTCATCGGGGCTGCTGGGTAGCGCCGCTGTGCCCGCCACGCCGCGGCTACGCGCTTTGGAACGCGATCCCGGCTTCCGCAGCACGGTCGCGCGCACCGTGAGATAGAGTTCCAGCGCGAGGCCAAGACAGTCGAATCCCGCGCCAAGATTCGCGGTCGACGCGGGCACTCGAACCTCAAACGAATTTTCGCGCGCAGGGCTCATCGCATGCGGTTCGGATAGTAAAGCATCCTTCTCGCGCCAAATCTAAATTCTTTCTGGATTATTTACGTCGCGCACGGCAAGGCGCACATCGAAGGCTTACCTGCGATCCAACTGTTCCAAAAGCGCCGCCTTATTCGCCGCCACGCGCCGCGGAACATTCGCAAACGTGCCCGCAATCTTAACCGGCTCGCCATCCGTTTCCAGCGCCAGCGCTCCGCGATGATACTGGCTGACGTAATCCGGGTCTTTCAACACATGTCCAGTCAGCACCGCGACCACGGAC
>DATEME010000083.1:0-2282 GCA_035275865.1 Candidatus Acidiferrales bacterium
AATTTGATCTTGCATTCTTTTCACGCGTCGAAATAGCGTCCGTGTTCAAGGTCGGAAATTAGCCCCGGTTCCTTTGGCTTCCAGCCCAGCAGTGTACGCGTTCGCTCACTCGATGTGGGATTGTCGAGAGCCGCAAAAGGCGCGAACCAACCAAAGTGGTTGCTGGCTTCGTCGAGCGACTTGCTGACGACGGGAACGTTCAGACGGCGGCCGATAACTTCAGCCACCTCTCGGAACGGCACACCCTCGTCAGCGACGCCATGGTAACAAGCTCTGGCCGCATTCTTTTCCAAAGCAAGTCTGAACAGACGTGCAGCATCGAGCCTGTGCACAGCAGGCCAGCGGTTGAGCCCGTCGTCGATGCAGGCTGAGACCCTCTTTTCTCGCGCTATGTTGATGAGAACCGGCACCAAAGCGTGATCGCCATCGCCATGGACCGAGGGAGGAAGACGAATAACCGACACGCGCACCTCGCGCATTGCCGCCGAACCTGCTGCCTCTTCGGAAGATGCGCGCGGAAGTGACGAAGCATTGGAAACGGGCATGTCTTCGGTGGCCACTCGACCCTGCCCAACTAGCGCAGTGACGGATGTGAAAATCAACGAACGATCAGAGCCGACCAAGGCCGAGCCAAGAGCCTCGATTGCGCGGCGATCTATCTCGCAGTTCTCTTTATATTTAGAGAAGTCGTGGATGTATGCCGTATGAATCACACCGTCCGCAGCAGTCGCTCCGCTGCGCAGACTCTCGAGATCGTCGACCGAACCACGATGCACATCGGCGCCTGCCGCGGCGAGCGACTTGGCACTTGCGTCCGAGCGAGCGAGACCGAGGACTTGGTGTCCTGCGTCGATTAATTCCCGTACAATTGCGGAACCGATGAATCCCGTCGCTCCTGTAACAAAAACTCGCATGTTAAATTTCCTCCTTAGGTTTTTGTTCTGACTTCGTGCCAAGGGCCTCGAGTTTGGCGAGCGTGTCCGATGGCAACGTCAATGTTGCGGCTTGGAGATTCGCCCGCAGGTGTTGCATCGACGAGGTTCCGGGAATCAGCAGAATATTGGGTGAACGTAGGAGCAACCAAGCGAGCGCAACTTGCGTTGGCGTTGCGCCTAACGAATCGGCAACACCATCGAGTGTCGCCGATTGAAAAGGATTGAATCCGCCCAACGGGAAGAAGGGCACGTAAGCAATGCCTCGCTGCGCTAGATTGTCGATGAATGCATCATCATCCCGGTGCGCAATGTTGTAAAGATTTTGCACGCACACAATGTCCGTCATGGTTTGAGCTTCGGCCAATTGCGTCGGCGTGACGTTGCTCAGACCGATATGGCGAATGAGTCCCTTCTGCTTGAGCTCGACGAGCACGGTCAGATGTTCCGCAATCGACACCTCCGACGGCTTCTCGATTCCTCCCACCCGGAGATTGACGACATCGAGAGTCTCAACGGCGAGATTTCGCAGGTTGTCATGAACAGCGTCTATTAGTTCCTGACGCGAAAGCTTACTTCGGCGGAACAGGCGAGCACACGCTTCACCTCGTCACCGCGAACGAAGGCGGCGGACTCCTATCCATCTTCCGCAGAGAATGGGGCCCGGTCCACGGTATCGAGGAAGCCGGCAAAGTGTCCGACCGCCCCATCTCCGCCGTTAACCCCAGACCCGCCAGCGACGAGTACGACCGCGTCGTTACCGAGCTCTGCTTCGCCGTCCCCGAATTCGCCATCAACGACGCCCTCCGTAATATGCCCCCAGAAGCCATCAAGGAGTTCACCAGCCGCCGTTGGGAAATGCGTAACAAAAAAATCCGCGTCGAAACCAAGCCCGAAATGCGTAAGCATTACCCACGCTCCCCGGATTTCGCCGACGCCTGCTCCTTCGCTGTCGAACTCGCACGCCGCTTAGGCGCCACCGCAGGTACCGAACTCAAAAACCAGCCCGAAAGTGACTGGATGACCGCTCAGCAGGAGTACGATGACGTCATTGCCGGCGACAACACTTACATGACTTCCGGCACCATGGATTACCAGTGGTGAAATAACTGCGCCAAAGTTCCATTGCGCCCTGCAGACATACTACTAAATACATATAACAAAACCCATGGCTAAAAAGTCGACGTCGATTGGGCCGCCTTCCGCGCTCTCGTCCTCTCTGGCCTAGCCATTCGTGATGTGGCTCGCCGTCTCGGCGTTAACCCCAACACCGCCCTGGCCAGAGCCAAACGCGACAATTGGCAGGTCGCCAAATCCCATGGCCACGGCCGTAAACCTGACATCCCAAAG
>DATEME010000084.1:0-2714 GCA_035275865.1 Candidatus Acidiferrales bacterium
TGCGGCCGGAGCTTTTTCGCGTCCGCCGAACCAAGTGCCCCAGGGGCCGTAGACGTTGTGGAAGCGAGCGACGCGCGTATGAAGGCCAAAATCCTCGCGGAAATGGCGGCACATGCGTTCGGAAAAGAGCTTTTCCCAGCCATAGCCGTCTTCGGGCATGGCTGGATAGGCGTCATCCTCTTTAAGAGAAGGCGCCTCGAATGTCCTTTGTTTATCGGCGTTGTAGACGCAGGCCGAAGACGAGTAGAAGAACCGCGCGGCCTTATTCTTGACGGCTGCTTGCAGCATGTGCGTATTGATGAGCACCGAGAGCATGCAGAGAGCCTTGTTGTTTTCGATGAAGCCCATGCCGCCCATATTGGCGGCGAGATTGTAGATATCGCCGGCGTCGGCTGCGGCGATGTCGCAATTTTCGTGGAGGTTCAGGTCGAGAGACAGGTTTTCCACATCGTCGAAAAATTGATACCACTCGTCGAACGGTTTGATGTCCACTCCGCGGATGTTTTTGCGGCCCTCGGCGCGGAACTGGGCGATGAGGTTGCCGCCGATAAATCCTCCGCCTCCGGTGACGACTGTGACCTTTTCGCGCATCGAATTATCCTCCCGCTTTAGAGCGTTGCGACGAGTTTTGCGACTTCATCGAGCAACCGGCGCGTGGTCTCCGGACGCGTGGTTTCGGAGTAAATCCGCAACATGTGCTCCGTGCCTGAAGCGCGTACCATCACCCAGCCAATCTCGCCCAAATAAACCTTAATTCCGTCCAGATCTTCGCGTTTGACGACGGGCCAATCGAGAAAACGCTTGAGCTTCGCGCCGGCAAAATACGCAATCGCTTTTTCTTTCTGGCCATTTTTCACGGTTAGGTCAACGCGGCCGTAATGATGCTCGCCGAATTCGCGATGAAGCTGGGCGACGAGTTCGCCCAGGCGCTTGCCATGCCACGCCATTACTTCGGCGAGCAACAGGGCGTTCACGGACGCGTCGCGTTCGGGAAGATGAAGCTTCGTGCCGATGCCCCCGCTCTCTTCCCCTCCCAGGAGAATGTCGCCCTCAAGCATGCAATCGCAGATGTATTTAAAGCCGATCGGTTTTTCCCACACCTTGCGACCGAATTTGGCGGCGATTTTGTCAATCATCTTCGTGGTGGAGAACGTCTTTGCGACGTCGCCCGTCAGTTTGCGCGTGCCGGCCAAATGCCAAAGGAGAATCGAGAAAATCTGATGGGGCGTGACAAACGTGCCGTCGCGATCGACTGCGCCGATGCGATCGGCGTCTCCGTCGAGCGCAAAACCTGCGTCGTAACGGCTTGATTTGACGGCTTGGCGAAGAGCTTCGATGTGCGGCTCGATGGGCTCGGGATTTACGCCGCCGAAAAGCGGATCGCGCGTGCCGCGGATTTCCGTGAATTCGATGCCATGCCGCCGGAAAAGCTCAGCCAGAAGGCCGCGTCCGGCGCCGTGCATCGGATCGATTACGAAGCGGAACTTCGCCGCGCGCAGTTTTTCCCAGTCAATGAGGCGGTCGAGAGTTTCGAGATACGGAGTGCGCACATCCAGAGCATGGATCAGATTCGGCTTCGGCGGTAATGCGGGAACGCCTTCGCGAAGAACCTTTTCGAGCTCCTTTTCGACCTGTGCAACGATCGCCGGCGATGCGGAACTGCCGTAGCTCGCCTTAAGTTTCATTCCATTCCAGCGATAGGGATTGTGGCTGGCGGTGATGTGGATTCCGGCGGCGGCGCCGCGTTGGCGAACGAGCAGCGAAGTGGCGGGCGTGGGGCACGCTTCGTTGGCAAGCCAGACGGGAGTGCCGGAGGCGGCGACGGTCTCCGCTGCAACGCGGGCAAAATTTTCCGAGCCGAAGCGCGTATCGTAACCGACGATTACGCCACTTTGCGGCTGCTGCGCGCGAACAATGTAACGGGCGATGGCGTGCGCGACCTTGCGGACGTTCGCATAGGTAAAATCGTCGGCGATTATGCCGCGCCAGCCATCTGTGCCGAACTTGATCTCACTCACAAGAAAAGTATAGGGGAGGAACTTACGGGCGAGAAGGGTTTCGTTTGCGCAGAGCCGATGGCGTCAGAGCAGGTCCTTACGCTTCCGTTCTTCGAGCCATTTGACGATTTTTCCCACGTCCTGGGAGCGGTCTCGCGCGCAAAGCAGGATCGCGTCATCTGTTTCGACGAAGACAAGGTCGCGGACGCCGATCGCGGCGACGAACTTCCCGGGCGACCAGAAGTAATTGCCTTCGGCATCCATCGTGAAAGCATCGCCTGCGGCCACGTTGTCGCCCATTTTTGGCGCCAGCAGTTCGTAGACAGCGGCCCAGGAACCAACGTCACTCCAACCAATGTTTGCGGGAATCATCGAGACTTGGCTCGCACGGCTACCGCGCGTGACGCGCTCCATCACAGCATAGTCGACCGAGATATTTTCGAGCTGCGGGTAAATGCGAGCCAGCGTCGAGGCGTATTTCCGAGTGCCGACGGTTTCGGCAAGCTCGCCTAGCGCTTCGTGCGTCACCGGCAGGAATTTGTGTAAATTGTCGAGAAACGTGGACGCACGCCAGAAAAACATGCCCGCATTCCAGAAATACTTTCCGGACGCGAGATACTTTCGCGCAGCTTCGATTTCGGGCTTTTCCGTGAACCTGCGGACAACGTAGGAGGGAGTGCCGTTTGGCCAGGCAGCGGCGCCACCGCGTTCGATGTA
>DATEME010000085.1:0-3378 GCA_035275865.1 Candidatus Acidiferrales bacterium
CTTTCGTAGACGAGACGGTTAAGATTTGCGATCAGCGCGGTGAGGTCCTTTGTGTGCTGCACCGTTTGCCCGCGCAGAAATGCCCGGAGGGTCGCCATCAAGAGCGCGGCGGGAATGCCTTTGCCAGAGACATCGCCTATCGCGATACCAAGCTCGTTTTTCGAGAGCAAAATGAAGTCGTAATAGTCTCCGCCAACGCCTAACGCCGGACGGCATGCGCCCGCGTAATCTAGCCCCGCTATCGGCGGATATTCCTGGGGAAATAGCCGGTGCTGCACTTCGCGCGCAATCTCCAGTTCCCTGTTGTGCTTCTCTCTTTCCACGATCTCCGCGGCGATTGCCTGAGTGAGGCGGCCGTTTTCAAGCGCCAAGCCGGTTTGAGCCGCAACTGAATCCAGCAGCCGAATGTCCGTATTCGAAAACGCTTCTTCGGATTGCTTGGTGCCTAGACTCATGATCCCGAGCACTTGCTCATTCAACGAAATGGGCAGCAACAGTTCGGGCTTGAGTTGCTCAAGAGAGATGCGCTCATGATCGTCCGTGAGTTGCACCCAGGAATTGGCGTCTTCGAAATTCACCAGTGCATGCGCCTGCTTGCGCAGGCGCCTTACCGTCACGCCCTCAGGCGCGATTGCGGCATTCAGCTGGCCGCCATATCCCAGCACGTACGCGGGACGGAATGCCCCACCTTGATTCAGCAGAATGGCGATACGCGGCACATGCAACGACGCAGCGATGCGCGTCGCGACCGTCTCCAGGAGAGAATTCGTCTCGACAATTGACCGGACTTTAGTAGCCAACTCGCTCAGGATGGCGTCGGCTTCGTACGCCTCGCGGAAGAAGCGCCGATCGATCCATCTGCGGAGGCGTTGCGCGAAAATGCGAACACCTGCAATCAGCGCCAGCCCGATCGAGAACAAGACAATGCGCCCGCCGACGCTGTTGCCCGCGCTTGCTGTGGCCGCGAGAATAATGATCGCAATCGCAATCAAAATCTGAAGGGCGAAGACGCCTTGCCGGGCCAGCAGGTATTGCAGTCCTTGCCGGATGACCAGGCGCACTTCCATTGCACGATGGACGACGATGACGTATGCCATGGTGAGCGGAAAGATGAGAAGGGCAGCGACGGCACCAATAAGCGGCCAGCCAGAATAATCAACAGTCGTAGTCACGGCAAGGAAGTACACGATGGCATATGGCAGGATACCGACCGCAGCGCCCAGATCCAGGAGCAGCAAGCGGCGGCGCCCGTCTCGAGTTTGCGCGGTCACGGTCTTATAGATCAGTGTCGCGCAAAAAAAGAAAAATGCGGCGGCGCGCAAATACTCTTCAATTGACTCGAACGGTCGTGCAACCGGCCACAAAGCTTGTACGATGGCGTGATGATGCAGAGCGAAGCCATTGCCGATGCCTGACAGCACGGTTTCGATCAGCAACGGTCCAAAAATTACCCACTTTATCCATGGAAATCGACGATCGAACGCCAGCCGCTCAGGGAAGACGATGGCGAAAAAGGCCAGCGGAAGCGGAGTGAGCATCTCGAAACCCATAACGAAAGCCGTGAGAAAGGGTTGGAGCGCATCTTCAAAGCCGAACAAAACGCGGCCCTCGGTGATCGTGTTCGCAATGCCCAGCATCATCAGGAGCAAGAGCCAGGCGGCTTTGTCGCCGATGCGAACCGCGGCGACCCAGAATCCGAGAGTGAGACAGAATAGGGGCAGAAAAATGCTGGGGAGGATGATCCAGGAAAATGCGCGGGAACCTGCCTTCGTCACTCCGAGATACGTGAATGGCGCGAGTGCGACCGAGAAATCCTTTTCGACGGGGCCGGCCGCACCGCTCCTACGCACGCGCACTTGCCAGCGATCACCCAATTTCGCGTGGCGTAACGGCCCGAAGAAGTCCGCGAGGCCTTCGACACGGCGTCCGTCTATGGTGAGCAAAAAATCGCCCTTTTGAAGGCCGGCTGCTTGCGCTTCAGGATCTAGGCTATCGATTTTCAACGTGACGCCGTCCAGATCGAACGGCCCCTTGACGAGCTGCTCGCCGTGGAGGATGTAATCGACGCTTACGCCGCTATTGCGCACCCACTGGATGCAGGAAATGACGAAGAGAACGGCAAGAATCGCGTAGGCCACCGAATGGGAACGGCTCTTGGGTCGCACGACGGGCATTGACTCACTCCGAAGGACGGCGCGAAAGAAAGACTGGCACTGCCGCTTTCTCATTCCGCAAAAGGGTGTCGTTCACATTAGCAGGGTGCGTTTGGGAGTCAACATTTTTGTCGAGTCTCGAATGGGTTGCGCTCGGCGGAAAGCCTAAGAGGGATCCTTCGGCTCGCCGCTTCGCGGACGAGCCTCAGGCTGACGACTTCTTTCCTTTGTAGACGGAAGAATTGAGCGAAAGGCGCGCAGCTAGGAACGCCCCTACGGGACGGCGTTCTGGAGGCGAGTTCGCCGCTTTTTTTATTGGGAGGCGGCGTCTGCGGTTTCTTCGCGCCAGCCCAAGGCGCGGAGCATTTGCCAGACTCGCGAAAGCGGCAGGCCCATCACGTTGAAGTAGCAACCATCGATTCGCGATATGAATTTGCCGCCGATTCCCTGAATCCCATACCCGCCTGCTTTGTCGAAGGGCTCGCCTGTGACGATGTACGCGTCTATATCGTTCTGCGATAGCGATGCGAATGTGACGCGCGTGGCTTCCATACCCGAGGCCTGCAAGCCGTCCGGCGTGCGAATAATCGCTATACCCGTGAGGACTTCATGTGTTTTGCCGCTCAGCGCACGTAACATCTCGTGGGCTTCGGATGCGTTCTCCGGCTTGGCGAAGATGCGGCCGTCGCAAACGACGGTGGTGTCTGCGCCGATCACGAATGTGCGCTCGGAATTTTTTGCGGCGATCGTTGCGACGATCTGGGCCTTTGTCTTCGCAAGGCGAAGGACGTAGTCTTCGGCGCGTTCGCCGGGCAGGAGCGATTCGTCGACGTACGCCGGTTGCGGTTCGAAAGAAAGGCCCGCGCTGCGCAGAATTTCGGCGCGGCGCGGAGAACCGGATGCGAGAATTAGTTTCACTGGCATCTGGTAAGGGATTCACGCTTTTCGCCATAAGTTGTCTCGTTATTTGCTAGGCAGGAAAGCAGTCCTGGCGGGGCGCCGCGGGCGAATAGAACACTATCACAATTCAATATGCCCGCGGCGTCCGCGAAGCAATTGCCGGGCCGGTTGATAACAGTCAGCGAACATTCAGGTGGTTTTGTGTTGCCATGACTCGGCATTTGTGATTAGTTGCTTCCGCCTACAAAGGACTCAATGAAAATCCTACTTTATAACCCAGACAACGGTGTAACCCGCAATTTCATGCCTCATCTTTGGATGTTTC
>DATEME010000086.1:0-2021 GCA_035275865.1 Candidatus Acidiferrales bacterium
CAAGCCGCGCTTATCGTTGGTGAACCAGACCGTGAGCTTTTGCTCTTTGTCGGCCATGCCTTCCACAGTCACCTCTTTGATGCGGAATTTCTTCTCCGCCTTCAAGTCTTCTGCCCGAAGATACTTCGACTTATCGAAGTCTGACGCGAGTACAACCATTTCTCTCTCACCTCCTTCCTCTTCTCATTTGCAGTAACGCGGCCCACTCCAGGCACTCGCTGCGATCGGCAGATCAAGCGCCCAAGCAGGACGGCGCGTCATCAGACGAACGAATTCTTCTGTGCTGCCGAAAGTCTCCGGCACTTCACAGACGAGCTCGTCGTGAACGTGAAGGACGATCCGGTAGCCGGCGGCTTCGACGCGAAGCATCGCTTCAGCGAGCAGATCGCGGGCAATGCCGCTGACAATGTTTTCAGTCCAGATGCCGCCGTAAGCGCCGGCGCCATGGCGACAGTCCGTGAATTGCCCAGCAACATTGTCGGCAAAGACAACAAATTCGCTGCGCCCGTCTTTGCTGCGGCGAATGCGCGGCTGGGGATAGGAAATCTTGCGGCCGTTCGGCAGCTTCAGCTGCAGAAATGCGCCATTGCTTTTGAAGGCGACGGGGCCACAGGGAACAACGCGGCCGCGTTCGCGCACAGCGGCCCAAGCCGCACGATCGACGGCGTACCAGAACTTAACGATTGCCGGGTGCGCCGCTCGCCAATCGGCTTTGAATTTTTCGACTTCGGTGTCGGTGAATTGGTCCGGCTCGAATTTACGCCATGCATTCAGTGCGCCCATGTAGCCAAATGCTAGATCACACGTCTTACCAACGTTCCGCTCTGGGCTGTCCTTCGTGTAAGTACCATCTGCAACTCGATATATTTTGCAGGCAGTGATGCAATACGGATGGTCGTGCGGATCTTGGGTGGCGTCGTAGCGACGATAGGCATCTAACTTCCACTTCTCATCGGCAACCTCCGCCAAGACTCGACTTTCAACGGCATCTAAGTCTCCGCCCATCAGTTTATTGCCGAAATTTGCGACAATCATCGAGCGACTGCAGTCGCCAACAACGGCAAGTGGCTTTGGGTACAAGCTACGCACGTGGGCATAATCGCCAGTCATCACTGCAGTAATGGCGGCGTCGAGGTTCTCGACCGTCGGCCGCTTCAAATTTTGGGGCTGAAATCCCTCGCCGCTCCAGCGTCCAGTTGCTGCTCCGTGAAATCGGAAAGCACCGCGAACCCGGCCATCACCGCCGGCGCGCGCCAGCAATGCATCGATCTTCTTTACAGCAGCCTGAGCCCCGCCGAGGCGGAGTTCGAGAACGCGCAGCACCTGCGGCGGCAAGTCAGGGTCGAACAGCAATTTCTCAATTGCTTTCCGATCAAGTGTCTTTGCAGTGCAGCCCTGTGCTGCAAGCCACTTCTGCAGGCGCTGAATTTGGTTGATGCCGGTGACAGCGCCGCTGGTGGTCGCAGCGAGCTCAGCATTGATCTCGGGCCCGGCAGCCTGAGCAATCCGGCGTGCGGCTTCGGCGAATGGGCGATCGACGCAGAAACCACGCTCGTTAATCATGCAGCTCAAGAGCCATCGCGCCTGCTCAGATGGCGGTAACAGTGGCAGCCAGTCGTGTGCTTCGCGCTCGACTTCCACATCCTGCTTGCAGTATTGGCCCCACCGCTCGAGCCGGTCCTCGTCATCAAACCAGTGGACGCCAGCAGGATCTTCGCCCTTACGAGCTCGCCGCGGTTTGGACATTTGATGCATCAACCGCTCGCCGGCTTTATCCTTGCGGTTTGCAAACTCCAAAGCGTCAGCAAGAGCGCCCAGCTTTGCCGGCAGTCCAAACGCCAGCGCCCGCGCTTGCGTGCATACATGCCGCTCGAGCGGAACCACGGGCCAACCGATCCGCGGCGCTAAGTTGTCCTGTTCAATCGCTGTTTCGAAATGGTCGCCGTGGGCGCCTACACTCCAATTCAGATCGGTGGCTGCTTCGAAAAATACTGGCGGCACAGGATCGCCCCGCCGCCACA
>DATEME010000087.1:0-6604 GCA_035275865.1 Candidatus Acidiferrales bacterium
CAAGTCGCGAAGGATGCGCCGATTGAAATCGTCGGCGAAACTCTTCGTTACTCCAGCCGTGCCGGACTGAAGCTCGAAGGCGCGCTCGAGGACTTCGGCGTCTCAGCCATGGGGAGAACGTGTCTCGATATCGGCAGCTCGACGGGCGGATTTACGGATTGCCTGCTGCAGCGCGGTGCGGCGAAGGTCTACGCAGTGGATGTGACGATCGATCAGCTCGATTGGAAGCTGCGCAACGACCCGCGCGTGCACACGATTGAACGCAATGCTCGGCATTTGCGCGCCGAAGACATCGGCGAGCCTGTCGATCTCGTCACGATTGATGTGTCGTTTATCTCGGTGGCAAAAATTTTGCCCGCCGCAGTTGATGCCGCGGGACCTGGCGCGGAATTCGTGATTCTTGTGAAACCGCAATTCGAGCTCGAGAAAGGCGCGGTGGGTAAGGGCGGGATCGTGCGCGACGAGGCATCGCAATTGCGCGCCGTCGAACAGGTGAAAGCTGCGGCAGCCGGCGTGGGGCTTGAAATCGCGGGAGAACGTCCGAGTCGCGTGCGCGGCGCCGAAGGAAACCAGGAGTTTTTTCTGCACGCATGGAGAAAGCCGTAGGGTAGAATTTCTGATCCGAACTCAATGATCCGCTCTGCCGGCATCATCACAAAACCCGCTCACGAACGGCCAAAAGCCGTCATCCCTCCGCTGATCTCCTGGCTCACACAGAGAAAAGTCGAGGTATTCGTCGACCAAGACACACAAGCCTGCTCAGACGTGCAAGCACCGGCTCTTTCTCGTGAAGCACTAGCAGAGAGGATTGATCTGCTCATCGTTCTCGGCGGTGATGGCACGCTGCTCTCCGGCGCGCGGGCGCTGGGCGGGAAGAAAGTTCCGATTCTCGCCGTCAATCTGGGCGGCCTCGGCTTTCTCTCAAGCGTTACGCTGGATGAACTCTATCCTGTGCTGGAAACGCTGATCGATGGCGGGCATCAGACCAGCGAGCGCATGATGCTCGAAGCCAATATTCTGCGTGATGCGAAAAGCGTGGAGCACCAGAACGCGTTGAACGATGCTGTGATTACAAAGACGGCGCTCGCGCGCATGCTGGAATTTGACGTTTTCATCGACGGTGCGCCGGTGACGCGTTATCGCGCGGACGGCCTGATCGTAGCAACGCCCACCGGCTCAACCGCCTATTCGCTGGCTGCAGGCGGACCAATCGTTGATCCACAGCTCGACGCGCTGCTCGTGACTCCGATTTGTCCGCACATGCTGACGAATCGCCCGCTAGTGATCCCGGACACGGCCCGCGTGGAAATCGACGTCGCCGTAACCGAGGAGCCCGTGTACCTCACGATCGATGGCCAGGTGGGTTTCCAACTCGAGTCCCGCGATCGCGTCTGCGTAACGCAATCGGCCAACCGCGTCCTGCTCGTTCAGCCGCCGCGCAAGACCTATTTCGACGTCCTCCGCAGCAAACTCCGCTGGGGCGAACGTTAGCCGGCGTCGCGGCGATGCTTTTTTCGCCCCTTCGTGTACCGGGCTGCCCCAGCCTTGCGCTCGTAAGAACGATATCTTGGTCGCTCAGTTCAGTTAGGGAGAGTGTGATTGTGAATCGCGTAGGACAAAATTGACGCCTATGTTTGCCACCGACTCCACGGGCTGACCACCCAAAGTCGCCGGTTTGAAGCGCCATTTTCGGGCGACTGCAAGCGCTGCTTGCCGGAGGCGCTGATCTCCTCGCAGCGGCTCGACTCTTGTCACGTCCCCATTCTTATCGATCCACATAATGACAAAATAAGTGCCTGCGACACCTCCCGTATCAGTGCCTGTGGCCGCGACCAGTACCGGAGGAGTCCCGAAAACTCCCGCAGGGGGTGCACTGCCTTCCGAACCTTTCTCCCATACCCAGAAAGGCCAACCTCCAAAACCAAGGAATCGGAACGCACCGTCGTCCAACGTAAACGTGTCTGACCAAGACACAGAAGGTCGTCCGTCCAGAGTAATCTTCAACTGTGCAAACAAGAGGTTCGGGTGGTTAACCGAGATCATGCCACTTAGTCTTTTGCCTGGGAGACTCACATAACTGGGAGCTTCTCCACGTCCGTTGTCGGGAAAGGCAACTATATCAGCATCGGAGTGAGCCACAACTGACTCGACCGTGTGCTCAAAGAATTCTGAAAAATTAGCGTAAAGACGATCATAACGCTCCGCCAGGTTTGCACCTTGAGGGGCCCCGAAATGCTGCGAGAACCAATCCTGGGAATTCGGTAGGCGAAACTGATCGAGGAATCTACGACTAGTCGCTGTATCTCCGCTTCGATAGGCCGTGATGACGGCCGCAATCTGAGCTTGGAACTTGGCCTTCAATTCGTCGATCGTCTGTGGGCGAAGACCAGCCTCTTGCCCAATGGCGATTGGCGCACTGATCAGAAGCAAAATTGATGAAAGAAAAAGCCGCTTAAGCACGCACCCCTCGCTCAAAACAATTGGATTCTATCAAAAACAATAAGCCCGTATTGGCTGTAACGTAACCCAACTCACTAAAGAGGCTTAGGCGTCCTGCCTGATTTTCAGCACCACGAGCGCGCGGTCATCCGCTGGATGTTTTCCGCCCGAAAAGTGATCCGCTTCTTCCAGAATCCGGTCCGCAATCGCATCGGCGCCAAGCTGCTGGTGCTGAACGATCAGGTTTGCCAGCCGCGTGTGGCCGAAAAATTTCCCGTCGGCGCTCTGCGCGTCTCCGATTCCGTCCGAATGGAACACGATGATATCGCCCGGATCTAAAATGAAAATGCGCTCGTCATACGTCGCTTCCGGGAACATGCCGAGCGGAAATCCGGCAAGGCGAATCTTTTCGCATTTTCCGCCGTGAAGCAGCAGCGGTTGTTCCTGCCCTGCGTTTGCAATCCGCAGACGTCGCCGACGCCGATGCCATGTGGCAAAACAGAGCGTCATGAAGCGCCCTTCGATC
This sequence comes from Candidatus Acidiferrales bacterium, assembly GCA_035275865.1. Lineage (GTDB taxonomy): Bacteria > Acidobacteriota > Terriglobia > Acidiferrales > UBA7541 > Palsa-295. The sequence goes on from DATEME010000087.1 coordinate 2,966, forward strand.
ATGCGATCGCTCAAGAATCCATTGATCGCACGCAGCATGTTCGCCGGGCGCGGCTTTTGGGAACCAAGACTGCGCAATGTACCCACCGCAACGGCTCCGTAGAGCGCCGCAGCGCTTCCCTTTCCGCTCACGTCCCCCAAGGCAAACGCCAACTCCTGCGGCCCATAACGCACAAAGTCATATAAATCGCCACTCAACTCGCGCGATGAAACGACGCGCGCCGCAATATCCAATCCGTATTCGGGTCCGGGCGCGCGCGGCAGCAACGCACCCTGAATGCGCCGCGCGGCGCTCAAATCGCGCTCCATGCGGCTTTCATCGCGCGCCACCTGCTCGTAAAGACGTGCGTTCTCGATCGAGACGGCAAGGTGCGCGGCCAGAATCGAAAGCATCTGCACGTGATCCGGCGTAAAATAGTTGAGCTGCGGGCTTTCCAAATCCATCACGCCCATCACGCGATTTTTGTAAATCATCGGGACGGCTAACTCAGACCGCGTCTCCGGATTCATCATCACGTAGCGCGGATCGAGTGTCACGTCAGGCACCACGACGGGACGGCGCAGCGACGCAGCCGCGCCAACAATCGCTTCGTGCGCCGGCACGGCAAATTTCTCCTGCACACGCTGTCCGAATTTCACCGCGACGCGCCGCCGAAAGACGTTGTCCGCCTCGTCATAAAGCAGGATGCTGAAGACCTGGTAGTCAATCAGTCGTTTAGCAAGCTCCGCTGCTCGCCGCAAGACCTCTTCGACTTCGAGCGTCGAGTTCGCCTCTCGGCTGATTTCGTTGATCAGCAGCAGCGTTTCAGCTTGCTTCTGCGCGTTTTCATAAAGTCGCGCATTTTCAATAGCCGTGCCGATGCGGCTCGCCACGAGCACGAGCAGACTTTGTTGCGCCCGCGTGAAGTAGTCCGGCTGGCGGCTTTCCACGTCCAGCACGCCGATCACTCGCCCTCGAACGATCAACGGCACCACAAGTTCCGACCGCACCGCATCCACCGCGTTCAGATAGCGCGAATCCTTCGTGACGTCGCCCACGCGGATGGGCTGGCCGAGCGCGGCGGCGGCGCCAATGATTCCGTCGCCGATTGGAATGCGCCAATGCTCCACCACCTCGAGCCGGTGCCCGATCGCAAAGCGGAAATAGAGATTATTCGTGTTCTCTTCGCGCAACAGGACGGCAAAAATCTCATAATCGATCAGCCGCTTGATATGCCCCGCGGAATTGGCCAGGACCTCGTCCAAATTCAGCGTCGAATTGATGTCTTCGCTGATCTCCGTGAGCACGGCCATCGTGTCGGCGGAAATCTCCGGCGCGGAATTCAGTTCGGCGGGATCGATCGGGTTGGAGCTGACTGTCATTAGGTCGGCCACTGTACACGACGACTGCCAACGAAAAGCGTCGTCAAATTACGTTACGTGCCGGAGCGAATATTATAACAGGGAGGAACTTGCCTTCCGGGAACTCTGGTCAAGCAAAGGCAGCGTCAAAGTCTCGCTTAAACGCAAAACTGCTCTGTTCTGTTGGACTTACTGGCTGGCTGTTTCGGGGTCGAGAATGCAAACATCCTTCAAATTTCTGTAGCGCTCGGCGTAATCGAGCCCGTAGCCGATCACGAATTCGTCAGGAATCTGGAAGCCGATGTAATCGGCCGTCACGTTCACGCGGCGCCGCGAAGGCTTATCGAGCAGCGCCGCCACTCGCAGCGTCTTCGGTTTCCTTTGCTGCAGAACGCGCAACAGATAACTGAGCGTCAGCCCTGTGTCGAGAATATCCTCCACGAGGATTACGTTTAGCCCGGCAATATTGCTGTCTAAATCCTTTAGCAGACGGACCTGCCCCGACGAGTCTTTATTTTTTCCATAGCTCGAGACGGCGATGAAATCGAGCGACGTCTCGAGATCGATTTCGCGAATCAGGTCCGAGAGAAATATACATCCTCCTTTGAGGACGCCGATCAGGTGGACGCGTTCACCCTTGAAATCCCGCGTAATCTGGCGCGCCACCTGCTGAACGCGTTTCTTGATCGCCGCGCTACGAATTAGAATCTTGTATTTCTTTTTGGCTGGTGTAGGCGCCACGATTTCGCGTTCTCCCCGGGGCAGAACACTTTATCGTAATTGGCGAGAAAATCCACGAATTTGGTCCGTGCCGCCAGAATGAAGCCGTGATTGCACACGGTGCAGTCATCACAGGCGGGCAACACCGGCCGAATTGGCATTTGCCCCCAATCCGGCAGGAACGCTATGATTGTGGAGACAGGATCAATCTGAATCGGCCTCGCGCGGCGGTCCTCGCGACCCTTACCGAAGGCGGGACAGCTTTCTTTAATTCGTTGCTAACAAAACGATCTCTTCGATCCGCGTACGGCCAGTCTCCGCTGCCTGCTACAGTTCAAAATTTTGAGAAGTGCAATAATTTTAGCAGCGCAGAAGGACTCAGCCGGATCCGTGCGGCCATGCGCGCTTTATTGCGGTTTGCCGCGGCTGTAAGCAGCTACCGCCGACAAGCTGACGATGTATCAGGCTGCGACCTGGCGGCACACGAGGCCATCTAAACGACATGACTTTAGCGCCCCAACATCCGCTGCAAAAGCTCCTTCGGAGCCGCATCGCCATCATCGATGGCGCCACGGGGACGACCATCCGCAATTACGGGATGACGGAGGCCGATGTTCGTGGGACTCGCTTCAAGGACGCAAAGAAAGACCTGCTGAACAACGGCGATCTCTTTTCGCTTACGCAGCCGCAGGTGATCGGCGATATTCATCGGCGCTTCCTGGAAGCGGGTGCAGATATCGTCGAAACGAATACTTTCGGCGCGACCAGCATCGCGCAAAGCGAATTTTTCATGGACGATCCGCGCGAACACGGCGGACGCAAAGATCCCGAGTTCTACCAGAAAGTGATCGACGATTCTTTCCTGAGCAGCCTCGCATGGGAGATCAACGAAAAATCGGCGCGCCAATGCCGTGAATGGGCGGACCGCATCGCCAACGCGACCGGACGCCAGCGTTTCGTCGCCGGCGCAATCGGGCCGCTCACCGTCTCTCTCTCGAATTCGCCTGACGCCGATGATCCCGGCTTTCGCGTCGTCACCTTCGATCAGGTGAAGACCGCTTACATGCGCCAAGTGCGCGCGCTGATTGCCGGCGGCGCGGATCTGCTCCTCGTCGAAACAATTTTTGACTCGCTCAACGCCAAAGCCGCGCTCGTCGCGATTCAAGATGTTTTCGCCCAGGACGGCAAAGGATTGCCGATCATGATTTCGGCGGCCGTCGGACGCGGCGGTGAAACGATGATCTCCGCGCAGACAGTCGAAGCATTCTGGAACGCGGTCGCGCACGTTCGCCCTTTCTCGGTCGGGCTGAACTGCTCGCTTGGCCCCGATCTGATGTACCCGTTTCTCAGTGAGCTTTCTGGAAAAGCAGACTCAGCGGTCTCGTGCTATCCCAACGCCGGATTGCCGAATCCGCTTTCGCCGACGGGTTTCGATCTGCAGCCCGCCGATATGGCTCGCTACCTGAGCGATTTTGCGCGCGCCGGCCTCGTGAATATCGCCGGCGGCTGCTGCGGCAACACGCCGGATCACATTGCAGCGATAGCCAAAGCGCTCGAGGGCCTACCTCCACGCCCTTTG
>DATEME010000088.1:0-3044 GCA_035275865.1 Candidatus Acidiferrales bacterium
GCTGTGCTGGACCGTTAATCGCGTTGTGCCCGATACGACACTCTATCCCAAAAACTCATCGGCCGCAGTTAAGCCCGATGCGAAACTGCTGGGGTTTCCCAGAACGCCCACCCTATTGATTTTTATGATAAGAAGTTCGCAGAGGCGATGCTGATCTAGGAGGCCAGTCGTGTTACTGATTGCCTACTACGTCGCCTTCATGATTGCGGGTGATCTCTCTTACTAATCTCGTCTGCCTCCAAGTTACGCGGCATCTTTCTATGGCCGTGTTCTGGGGAGAGGCGACCCCCATGCCGCCGAGGTGATGTGGATCATGAGCCGAGTCATTGCCGTTACGGCGTGTGGCTTCATGCTAGCCGCATGTTCTGCAACGATGCCCAGCCTGAGTCTCGATTTCATGAAATCGGCTCCGCAGGCCGAAACGCTCGCCATTGAGTCCGAGCCGCCAGGGGCGGAGGCAAAAACCTCGTTAGGCCAGAACTGTCGTACGCCCTGCCAGTTCCGGGTCCAGCCCGGCAGCGAGTTCTCCGTCACGCTTACGCTGAGTGGCTTCAGCCGCAGACCGTATTAGTGCGTCCGGAGGCTGATGGCGCAGTTGCCGTGCCACGGCTCGCGCCCAACCCGGTTCACGTGGACGTGCAGGCGGTGGCCCCGCCGAAGAAGCCGGTTCCGAAGCAAAAGAAGCCCGGCGAGGCCACGGGCGGCGGGCGGGCACCCTCACCCCCAGCGGAGACGGCACCATCCGCGACCAACTATCCCTGGCCGGCACGATAATTTCGGTTGCGGCTGAAGCCGAAGAACCAGCCATCGAAAAACGGCTTTGGCGAACCGCGAGCGAACGTAGGGGATGTCCCGCCTTTTTGTTGAACATTGAGAAGCGGTCGCTGCCAATGATGTTAAGCGGCGATGGCTTGGCGAGCAAGGACGCCGTGTGAGTCTTTATTGTAGTGAGCTTCCAGAGCGGCGCGCAACGTTGGAAGCTGCTTGTGAGCCTTCAGTCGTCGGAAGCCTCTGGCCGCTTCCTGCATGGCGGCCGCGGTCCAGCGCATCGCCATTGAGGCCGAGCGCCATCGCTTCACGTTCCGGCATACGCGCCGCACCGTGCTCATGGCATTCTCGATGATGTTGGTACAGGCGAGCGAGCGCCGCAGCTCCTTCGGCAATCCAAGCCGCGTGACGGTGAGGATTTCGTCGATGCCTTCCAGGATCGAGCCGGCGACCCCGGACCATTCTCGTTCGAGACGCTGGGCGAGGTTACGAAGCAGCCTTTCGGCCTTGGCGGCGTCGTCCAGCTCCCATGCTTGTCGCAACACGCAGCGAACCGAGGCATGCAGCGACTTGGGCAATCGCTCCATGATGTTGCGCGCCTTGTGAATCTGACAGCGTTGGATCGCCGCGGCACGGCCGAAGGTTCGGCGGATCGCTTTGGACAGGGCCTTGGCGCCGTCAATGATGAATAGCCGCGGCACAGCCGGGTCGAGCCCGCGCTCGACCAGATTATCGATCAGCGACTGGACGGTCGCGGCGTTTTCGGTCGCTCCCTCGGCAAGGCCGAGCGGATGCTTGTCGCCCTTCGCGTCGACACCGATCGCTGCAACCAGGATCAGATCTTCGTCCATGTGAATGCCATCGATCTGGATCACCAGCAAATCGAGGTCGGAAAGATCGGATGCCATCCAATCCTTCATGCGCGCCGCCGACAGCGCGACGAAGCGGCGGGAGGCGGCCGATTTCGACAGACCAGCCCCCGCAGGCCCCGGAACGTCTCCCTCAGGCAACCGAACCGATCGGGCAAACTTACGCGTCGCGACATTGATCAGCATCTGGTTCAGGGCCCATTTCCCGAGCCAGTCCTCCGCAACTGCCGCCTCCCAACTCGGTACAGGCTGCTCCTTCCCGTCAAAGCCGCGAAGCCTTGGCCGCTCGATTTCGACCTTGCCGCCGTGGAAGCCGATCTTGCCCTTCGTTTTCCCCCAGCGGTGCGCCCGCCGGTCACGACCTCGCGCATGCCGTGGACCACAGATTGCTTGTGCATCGCGATTCATCATCTCGCCAAGGGCCTCCATGCCAGAAGCCAGGCAAAACAACTCGAAGCTCGCCGAAATCTTCGACAGGGCTTCAAGCTTCAGCGCTCTCGTCGGAATCGCAGCAGATGTAGTAAGCTTGTTCATGGCGTTGCTTTCCTTTGTGGAATCACCATCCCGAGCCTAGCGGCTCAAGGCGAGCAACGCCGCTTCTCCTATTTCAACATCGAGCGGGACAATTCCGCGAACGTAACACAAAGATGCTTGCCGGCTGGCAGGTCGGCAGCACGCTGACACCGGGCGCAAGCTCCGGTGCTAGTTTCACTATCCTGCCCCTTGAGCTAGCGCCATCATTACACTGCCTTTAACCAATTAGGCGGCCTCCTGATTCCCGATGTGCGGCGCGCTTTGCGAGATGCCCGTAATCGTCCGCGATTTGAAGCATCATCTGCTTGGATATTTCGTCCCTTCATATCATCGGCAACACTGCGCGCTTCGTCGGCGCATTTGTGCCAGTGCTCATCAATATCCGACGTAGAGAGTTTATTGACGGGAATCATCGGCGCACGCATTCTTTTAGCGCACCCGTCGTGCAACCAGCGGGCCGGGACTTGTCACGACGCATTATGGCTTGGGGCCCGTCATGACTAACTGAACAGCGCGGGGTTGCATTTCTCAATGGAAAATTCACCCGGTCGGCATATGGTAAGTGTCCCGACCCGCCGAGGGGTTAGTGACGGGCCGGGACTTCGCTAGCACTGTCGAGCGGGGCCATCCCCATGGCCCGGCAATCACATTGTCCTACAGCAAATCAACGTTAGGGTAGCTATTAGCTACCGCGCCGGTTAGGCAATCGAGAAATTTGGAACGGTAATGCGAAACCACGCGGACTTAATGTCGTGCGTTTTCTGCTTCGGAAAATGCGCGCCAGAAAAGGAACCTCGCGGCTGACGCAACGTTATCTAGCCTCAACTGAATGGAGGGCCTGGTCATGACCAACCGTTGCGGTCAAAAAACTAC
>DATEME010000089.1:0-5322 GCA_035275865.1 Candidatus Acidiferrales bacterium
CTGCTCCAGATCATCCGATTGCTTCGCGAGCAGGGATACGCCGTCACCTTTCTCGCACCGCGCACGTCCGGCAATAACACGCGCAGTTCGGTTCTGAAGGAGATGGGTGTTGAAGTTCGGCTGGAGGATTCGGAGGTTCTGCGCTTCGAAGGAATCGATGTCGTCGGGAAATGGACGCTGCAGGAGGTGCTTCGCGAGGGCCAGTTCGATCTTGCGATGATCAGTTTGTGGTTCTGGATGGGCGTCAATCTTCCGGAACATTATTTGGATGAGATTCGGCGTATGTCGCCCGCCACTCGAATTGCGATTCTCACTGACGACTATCATGGTCTTCGCGAGCAAGGCGGCGCGGAAATATCCGGCCTCTGGTCGGACCGCGAGCGCGCGATCGACTTCACCGAGCGCGAACTCGATGCCTATCGCCAATCCGATCTGGTGATTTCGATTTCCGACTCGGACAGGAAGAAGATCGCCCGCGAAATTGGCGAAGTACCGGTTGAAGTGCTTCCCATGATGATCGAAACCCAACCTGAAGCGGCCCAAACAACCGCTATCTCGCAGAAAAACACGGGTACCGTCATCCTGAGCGAAGCGAAGGACCCCTCTTTCTCTTCTGTCGATCGCCGCAACCACGTCACAAACGACGAGCTTGCTCCCACAATCTCACCCGGCTTCGAGGCCCGAGAAGGCATCGTTTATCTCGGGCATTTTAATAATCTGCCGACTCTCGATGGCCTCGAATGGTATATCCGCGAAGTCGCGCCGCTCGTTCGCAAGCAACTGCCGGATCTGAAGCTCTATGTGGTGGGGGCGCAACTGCCCGAAAACTGGTCCACGCCGGATCCAAACGTCGTTCGCATCGGTTTTAAGCCCGACCTTGCCGCTGAATTTGCGAAATACCGCATGTTGGTTTCGCCGGTGCGCTTCGGTACAGGAATCAAAACCAAAAACCTGCACGCCATTGCGCACGGGCTGCCGATTGTCACAAACACGAAAGGAGCCGATGGGGCCAATTTTGTCTCCGGCGAGACAGCGCTCATCGCCGACGATCCGCAGGCGTTCGCGGCCGCCGTCGTAAAGCTCTTCACGGATAGCAAGCTCTGGAAGAAGCTCTCGCGGAATAGCCGGGCGCACGCCGAAAAATACTTCTCAAAAGCTGCCATGGATGCTGCATTGCGCGCGATTCTTGATCGAGCGCGCGCACTCAAGCCTCCGCCGTACGATCCATCGCACGTGTGGTCGATGCGCCTTGTCGAAAAGATGTTTGTGGAAGTGGCCGCTTATCAGCCCGCACGCGACCGCCATGCGATCCGCGTGCTCGCTTATTCGCGCGCAGCCGAAGAATTGCTCGCGCAGGGGAATCGTGCCGAAGCGCGTCGGCAATTGCGCCACGCCTTCAACTATTTTTCGCACACCGTGTCGCGCAGCATTTTCTTCGGCAGCATGGCCGGCGTTGCGGAAGCGATGGAGCGGACGTATCGCGCTCTCGGCGACGTCAAAGGCGCGGAAGAGTTTCGGCGCGAAGCACGGCAGTATTCTGCGGCGGTTTTCGCCGAATCTGCGACTCCTCCAGCCCGATCGGCGGAGTTGTCGACGGCGCCTAAGGGGGTTCCGCGGCTTTCAACCACTCGAGACGCGGACTTCAACTCCACATCCGACTCGTCGAACCGCGATCTCATCGCAGAGCGCGCCGACGCATAGCACATCGGCTCGACTCCGCGTTTGACAGCCTTCGCGCCCGCGTCATACACTCGGCGTGAACAATCAAGCTGGCTAATGGCAGAGACCCTTCGGATTCTGTGATTTGTGTCCGAAGCAAGGAAGGCCGTGCAAATCGGCCACGGTCCCGCCACTGTGATCGGCCGGCGCTGCGAATCCACTGGCTGCTCGAATGCAGCCGGGAAGGCCCGATGAACGGGACGCGGCGCTCATGTTTTCCCGCGGACATTTTGCGCGGAGAAGAGGCCGAAAGTCAGGATAACTGCCTAGCCGGAGCGAGCCTCACTCTTCGCGAGAGAGAGTGCGGTAAAGGCCTCGCCATATTCCGCGAGGCTTTTGTATTTTTGGGAGAGCGTTTTCGATGCGGAAGCGGTTGATCGTGCTGGCGATCGTGGCCGTTGCGCTGTGCGCGCGCACGGCCTTTGCGATTCCCGCTGCTCAAACAGACGGGAAGAAGCCTGGACGCGCGGTGACCGACGAGGTCGGGCGGCACATGACCGTGCCAACGGACGTACGCCGGATCGTCTCGCTCGCGCCGAATCTGACCGAGATCGTTTATGCACTGGGCGCCGGGGACCGTCTCGTTGGCGACACAAACGCATGCGACACGCCGCCAGAGGCGAAATCGAAGCCCCACGTCGGCAACCCGCAGGACCCGAGCCTCGAAGCGATCGTCGCGCTGCATCCCGATCTTGTTCTCGCCACGGCATCGATCAACGTGCCGCAGACGGCGGACACATTGCTGAAGCTCGGCGTCCCGGTATACACCACGTATCCTCATACGGTTCGGCAAATGCTGGATTCGATCACGGAAATCGGCGGCCTGATCGGCGCAAGTCCGCAAGGCGAGGCATTAAAGACAAGTTTGCGCGCGCGGCTCGACGCGCTGCAAGCGAAGCTCGGCGACAGGCCACTGGCTCACGTCCTTTTCCTCTTATCGGCCACGCCTCCAATATGGTCCATCGGCTCGAATACTTTTATCGCTGACGCGCTGCGCTGGGCGGGCGCCGAATCTGTCCTTGTGACGGACCAGAATTGGCCGCAACCGAGCTTCGAGGAGATTCTCAGAATTCAGCCGGATTACATCGTAGTGACGGCCGATCACGAAGGCGATACCAGCGAAGCCTCGGACCTGCGCTCGAATCTGCAATGGAAAAATCTGATGGCTGTGAAGCTTGGCCGCGTCGTGACGGTTAGCGATAAATTCGACCGGCCTTCGCCGGGATTGGTGGACGCGATTGAACAACTTGCTCACGAACTGCATCCGGAGGCGTTTCTGCCGGCGGTGAATCAGTGAAGCCTCTCACGCCGCGCCGCGTGCTCGCGATTTGCGGCGCGTTGCTCGCGCTGCTTTTCGTCGCAGTGGTGATTTCTTTGCGGATGGGCGCGTATCCGATCACCGTACCGGAAATTGTGACCACGCTATTTAATCGCGTGGCCGGACGAGCCGATCAGATTCCGTCTGCGTTTCTGCTTGTCGTGTTTGGATTGCGGCTGCCGCGCATCGCGCTGGGAATTATCGTGGGCGCGGCGCTCTCGACGGCAGGCGCGGGCTTCCAGGCGCTGCTGCGGAATCCTTTGGCAGATCCGTATGTCCTCGGCGTTTCGAGCGGCGCGGCCCTGGGCGCGATCATGAGTCTGATCTTCACACCGCACGTGGCTGGCGCGATTCAGATCGCTTCGTTCGCGGGCGCCGGTATCACCATCGGGATCGTATTTTTGCTCGGGCGGCGCGGCGGTCAACTTGACGCAGCGACGCTGCTGCTCGCCGGCATCATCACGACCTCGTTTCTTTCGGCCGTGATCATGTTCCTGATGACAACACTCAGCGGGCGCGATTTGCGCGGAATTGCATTTTGGGTGATGGGCGATCTGCAGACCCCTCCGGTGATCGGCCTCAAGTGGTTGTTTCTCGTGCTGATCATTGCGGCAGGTTGCATTTATACGACGACGTCCGACCTGAATCTGATTTTGACCGGCGAGCAGGAGGCGCGGCATCTCGGGGTGAACGTTCGCCGCGTGAAGCTCGTCGTTTATGTGGCTTCGTCAATACTTACGGGTCTCGCGGTTTCGGTGAGCGGCTCGATCGGCTACGTCGGTCTGCTCGTGCCGCACGTGATGCGGATGCTCTTCGGCACGGATTATCGTCTACTGGTGCCGACCTCCGCGATTGGCGGCGCGATTTTGATCGTCGTGGCGGACATGCTTGCGCGCACCGTGCTCGGCACAACGGAGATTCCCGTTGGCGCAATGACGGCTCTCGCGGGTGCGCCGGTGTTTATTTACCTGATGCGGCGGAGGGTGCGGTGAGCGCTTCTTCGATGGGCGGCGCTTCTTTGGCGGCTGACGCCGCGGCCGCACCGCGTCTTCGCGTCGAACAGGTGAGCTACGCCTATTCTGTGACGGACCGTTCGGCGCCGGAATTTACGCTCGGCCCAGTGACCTTCGAAGCCGGGCGGCACGATCTGCTTGCCATTCTCGGACCGAATGCGAGCGGTAAATCGACGCTATTGCGCTTGCTGGCCGGCATCTTGAAACCGCTCGCCGGGCGCGTCGAGGTGGACGGAGCGGAAATCACTTCGCTCGATCCGAAGGCTCGCGCGCAGAAAGTGGCGCTTGTGCAGCAAGAAAGCCAACTGCTTTTTCCGCTGCGCGTCTGGGAATACGTGTTGCAGGGGCGCTATCCTTACGGCCGCCGACTGCGTTTTGAATCCGAGCAGGATTGCGTGATGGCGACGAATGCACTGGCACAAGTGGGCGCCGCGTCCTTCCGCGATTACTGGATGGAAGAGCTGTCTGGCGGACAAAAGCAGCGCGTGATTTTAGCGCGCGCTATGGCACAGCAGCCGGCGCTGTTGCTCCTGGACGAGCCGACGCAGCATCTCGACATCGGCGGAAAAGTCGAATTGCTCCGGCGATTGCGGCGGCTTGCAGATGAAAACCGGCATACTGTGGTCGTCGTCACGCATGAGATCGATCTGGCGGCGGAATTTGCGGACCAGATCCTGTTGTTGCATCGAGGCAAGTGTCTGCGTGCGGGCACGCCGGCGGAAGTCTACGACCGCGAGCTTTTGGAAGAGATTTTCGAGGTGCCGCTCGAAATTGAATTAAGACCAAACGGGCGGCCACGCGTTTCGCTGCGGTCGAATTACTGACTCGCGCGATTTTCGCACACGCTTGAACAAACAGCGGGATGAGAAGGAATCGTCTCGCGAGCAGCGCCTGATAAAGGACGCTGTCCACAATCACCCGAGACTCCGCGCCCGGGAAGACGGTGCAAATCCGTCGCCGCCGCGCGACTGTAAGGCGAAAAATATTCGGCCCGCGCCACTGACGCGGCGGTGAATCCCTCGATTCGCCACCGCGTTGGGAAGGCCGCGCCGCAGCTTCGCTTCGCCAAGCCAGGAGACCGACGGAGCCTCAGCCCGAACGAACGCGCAATTCGCGCGGCTCGTTAGGGACAACCTTCAACTCCCGCGCGAGAGGGAGAGGAGGAAAACGATGAGACGTTCACGCCGGTTCGCTTTTCCCGCTGCATTTCTGCTCGTTGTTCTGCTTTTTCCCGCAACTTCCAATGGGCAATCGAACGCAACCATTCACGGC
>DATEME010000090.1:0-2365 GCA_035275865.1 Candidatus Acidiferrales bacterium
AACTGGCCGCGGTAGACGAGGCGACGATCCTTGTCGAAGAGAAAAAGGTCGGGCGTGCAAACGGCGCGATAGGCGCGCGCGACGTCCTGCGTTTCGTCGACGAGATACGGGAACGTGTAGCCGTTGAGCTGAATTTCCTCCGCCATCTTTGCAGGATTGTCCTCAGGATATGTTTCGGCATCATTCGAGTTGATCGCGATGACGGCGACGCCGCGTGCCTGATATTCGCTAGCCAGGTCCGCAAACGCGCCGGCGATATGCTTCACGTATGGACAATGATTACAGATGAAGGCGACGAGAAACGCGGGCGCGTTCTTGAAGTCATCGGACGAGATCAGTTTGCCGTGCGGATCACGCAAGCGGAATGCCGGGGCGATAGTGCCCAGCGGCAGCATAGTAGAAGTTTCGGACATGATCAGAACCTCCGTTACTAGGTTACACCGTTTTCGCTAATGGCGGGTGCGAGCAAGAATGGTAGAGGGGTCCTTCAGGTCGACGGCGCAGAAAATAAGAAAGGCACGCTACGAAAGGCAACTGCAAAAACAACAAAGTCTGCCGCCCTGCAATTCGAGGGCGCCGCTACGTACGGCAACAACTACTGCAAGAGGGGTCCTTCAGGTCGCTCCGCGCCCTTCAGGATGACGGCGCAGGAAATAAGGACGCACACGCCGCGACCATGATGCGTCGGGCAAAGGCGCTACGAAAGCGGAAACAAAGGCAGAAGCAAATTCAAAGACGCCCACCGAGAAACGCCCGCAAAATTCGCGGGCAACGGTGGCCGCTACACAGGCAGCGGCAAAGCCAAACCAAAAAGCAAAGTCGCACAGCCAGGAGTGTCTGTGCCACAGATACACTGGCCGCTACCAAAACCAAGACTAGTCAAAGGCGCCCACCGAGAAACGCCCGCAAAATTCGCGGGCAACGGTGGCCGCTACAGAGGCAACGGCAAATTCAAGGGCACACGGCCAGGAGTAGCTGTGCCACAAAAAAAGTCTAGGAATGCGCGGTGGATTCGTCTTTTTCGATTTTGCCGTCGCGGACGCGGATGATGCGGTGGGCGTGGGCGGCGATGTCTTGCTCGTGGGTGACGAGAATGATGGTGTTGCCGCGCTGGTGGAGGCGCGCGAAAAGGGCCATGATTTCTTCGCCGGTGGCGGAGTCGAGGTTGCCGGTGGGCTCGTCTGCAAGAAGAATCGCTGGATTATTGACGAGCGCGCGGGCGATGGCGACACGCTGGCGTTGGCCGCCGGACAGCTCGTTGGGCTTGTGCATCATGCGGTCGGCGAGATCGACCTGCGCGAGAGCTTTTTTTGCGCGGTCGAGGCGTTCGGCGGCGGGCGTGCCATTGTAAATCATGGGCAGCTCGACATTGTGGAGCGCCGTGGCGCGCGCGAGAAGATTGAACGTCTGGAAGACGAAACCGATTTCTTTATTGCGGATGTAGGCGAGTTCGTCGTCATTGAGCTGGCTGACGAGGCGGCCGGCGAGCCAGTAATTTCCTTTACTCGGCGAATCGAGGCAGCCGATCAGGTTCATCAGCGTGGATTTGCCCGAGCCCGAAGGCCCCATGATGGCGACGTATTCGCCTTTGTGAATCTGCATGTTGACGCCGCGCAGCGCATGGAGCTGTTCGGCGCCCATTTCGTAAGTCTTCCAGAGGTCTTCGGTCTGGATGACGACGCCGGTGTCGATGAGATCCTGGCGAAAGGATTGGGCTTCGAGTTCTTGTTCTTGCACCGGCATTCAGTTTAGCTCCGATTTATTGGATGCGTGCGCTCCGATATGGTTTTCGCCCTCGTTTGCTAAATCGAAGAGGGGTCCTTCGCTTCGCTCAGGATGACGGCAAGTGCAAAAGCAAAGTCAAAAAACCGCCCACCTGAAGGTGGCCGCTACCAAGCAACTAAGAGGCGCGAGCCAACCCTATAGCCGAACATCCAAAACCAAAGGCGCACAGCCACGAGTGTCTGTGCCACAGAGACACCGGCCGCTACGAAACCAAGACAAGTCAAAAGCGCCCACGGAGAAACGCCCGCAAAATTCGCGGGCAACGGTGGCCGCTACAAAGGCAACGGCAAATCCAAAACCAAGAACCAAGGGCGCACAGCCATGAGCGTCTGTGCCACAGTCACCGGCCGCTACGAAAACAGGTTAAAGCAAACCAAAGGCGCTACAAGGCAACGGCAAACAGCCAAACCGAGCGCCCGACTAAAGGGCGAGTCGACCCGCCACAAAGACAGCTTAAAGCGCGTCAGCTGCTGGTTTCGGCGCCGCTGGTGAGGCTGTTATCGATCTTGATCGTGGCGCCTGAATGGAGCGAGCGCAGGGCTTTGTAGCTGCCGATTACGATCTGGTCACCGAGCTGAAG
>DATEME010000091.1:0-4529 GCA_035275865.1 Candidatus Acidiferrales bacterium
GACAAGTTTATGCAAGCGCTGGCGGAGCAAATGCGCAAGAATCCGCAGCAGCTCGCGCGCCCACTCGATCCCAATGCGCGCCAGATCCGTCCGCAGGATCTGCGCAACATGATCGATAGGCTCGAACAGATGGCGCGCTCCGGCGCCAGGGATGCCGCGCGCCGGATGCTGCAGGACCTGCAACAGATGCTGGAAAACCTGCAGACGGCCCGTCCCGGGCAGCAGATGGATGACGGCGACGATGACATGATGTCGGCGCTCGACGAACTCGGCGACATGATCCGCAAGCAGCAGCAATTGCGCGATCGCACGTTCCAGCAGGGCCAAGACCAGCGGCGGGATCGCCAACGTGGGCAGCGCGGTCAGCAGGGCCAACAAGGCCAGCAAGGCCAGCAAGGCCAACAAGGCCATCAGATGGGTGAGCTGCGCGAGAATCAGCAGGCACTGCGCGATCAGCTTAAGAAATTGATGGAGGAGCTGCGCAAGAAGGGCTTCGGCCAAGGCCAGCAAGGGCAGGGCGAGATGGATCAGCTCGGCCGCGCCGGCGACGCCATGGGCGAGGCGGAAGGTCAGCTTGGAGAAGGCAACGCGGACGGGGCGGTCGATTCCCAAGGCCGCGCGCTCGAAGCTTTGCGCCGCGGCGCGCAGAACCTCGCCCAATCGATGCAGCAGCAGGGCATGTTGGGTCCCGGCCCTAACGGACAGCCCGGCAGGCTCGGGCCGCCGCGCGCCCAACAGGAGACCGATCCGCTCGGGCGACCCTTGCGCGGGCGTGAGTACGGCGACGACACCACGGTCAAGGTGCCGGGCGAAATCGACGTGCAGCGCGCGCGCCGCATTCTGGAAGAATTGCGCCGGCGCTTCGGCGAGAACTTCCGCCCGCAGCTCGAGCTCGACTACATCGAGCGGCTGCTGCGGGATTTCTAGAAATCAGGCGACGAAAGACGGAACACAGAGGAACGGCAACAACCACCGTCCCCGCTGCAGGGCGCAGAGCACGTCGGCGCGGCACATTCCCGGGATTGACCCGCGGCGATGTCGCGCCATATGCAACGTCCATGCCTGCTCCGCGGGCGTTTCTGACGACCTCCAGCAATCATCGCTTCTTTGCAACCTGTCATGTCCCGCACAAGCAAAACGCGCCGTCGCTCAACGAGTCGATCCGCGGTTTAGAGAGGGGCTTGTCTATTATGGGCGGGGGGCGCCATTTCTGCCGGGCGCGTGAGCGCTGCAAACCGACTCATCCGTCGTGATCCGCCCGCTACTGTCGGCTCGTGCTCAACGGGTTAGCCACATACGGCGATGCATCCGTCACTATCCGCCCGCTAATGTTGGCTCTTGCTCAACGGGTTAGCCACATCTGAACTGAGACGGATGTTTCGCCAAAACGCGAGATGATCTGGGGGGATTGGCGCAATGATATGCCGCTGGGGTTGTCACTGGGAGCCCCACGGGGGCTCTGCAATGGAATTCCTTTGGCGAGTAATACCAATCCTCACATTGAATGACCTACGATTGCCCAGTCGCGGCGTGCGACGGACATGATTTTCCAAGGCTGATCGATAAGCGTGTTCCAGCCGTAGCAGCAGTGGTCGACGATGTCGTCGAAGGATTTGAAAACCCGGTTGGAAAGCCAGTTCTGTCGCATGAACTGCCAGATGTTTTCTTGGCCGTTGAGTTCTGGTGCGCGCGGCGGCAGTGGCATCAACGACATGTTGCTTGGGACCTTCAGCATTTTCGTGCCATGCCAACCGGCTTGATCGAGCAGGACGATCGCGTGGGCACCCGAGGTGACCTTGGTTGCGATCTCGTCGAGATGGAGCTGCATGGCTTCGCTGTTGCAAGCCGGCAGCACGAGGGCGGCGCCAGTCCCGCGTTCGGGGCAGACCGCACCGAACAAGTAGGTCGATTCGGTCCGTTGATCGTGCGTGGCGCGGGGACGGGAGCCCTTCCTGGCCCAGCGATAGGTGAGCTTGTTCTTCTGGCCGACCCGCATCTCGTCCTGGCACCACACCTCTATCGGTGTGCCAGGCGCAAGCTTCGCGCGGATCTGCGCCACACGGCTGGGAAAGTTTTTTTGAACGTTTCCACGGCATCGGCATCCTGCTTGTAGGCCTTGGGCCTGGCACTCACATGCGAAAAGCCCAGCTCCTTCAAGGCCCGATAAACCGTGTCGTCCGACACCGAGAGGCCGAATTCCTCGTGCAGACACATGATCAGGTCGCAAGCGCGCCAGCGCACCACACCGTGGATCGCCGGGATCGGTCCTTCCTCCACCAGACCGACGAGAAACGCTTTGTGCTTTTTGGTGAGCTTGCCGGGCGCACCCGGTGCGGACTTGTTGATCAGACCGTCTGGTCCCCGTTCGTTGAACCGGATCACCCAGTCCCGCAGCGTCTGACGATCCATGCCGCCAATCTTTGCTGCCGCTTCCCGCCAGGCACCGTCGAGCACGGCCGCTATGGCCAACAGCCGGCGTGCTTGTCCGGCGTTCTTCACTCGGCTTGCCAGCCGGCGAAGCTCTTTGCTGGAATAGTCCGTCCGTACCGCAATGGCAGTCCCCATGGCAAACGGCCCTCCGTTTGCCACCTTGAATCATGTTGCAGCTGATTTGGGAATCTTGAGGGTTCTGTGAGGTCGCGTGGAGCGGGCCCGGGAGCACGGGTCGTGAGTGCGACCTCATAGAAGCCGGATTGAACGAAGCCGCGGGAGGTGGGGCACTATGGGGATAGTGGCGGAGGCTTGTTGGCGCTTGACGTTGAGTCTTGGTTGGAGCGGGCGAGCGGAAAGCGGCTTGTTTGCGCGCGGGATCGGTGATCGAGGTCCATGCGCCGAAGTTGCGTCAATGTCCGCGGCAGGAACGGTCGGCATCCCAGGTTGGAGAAATTGATCGGCAGCGGGGTGCCGGTGCAGGCATCGCTGTCCGCAGGACTGAGGCCGAGCACGATCACGGTGGGCGTCAGGGGGAACGTCATGACGTGTCACAGGAGAATGGTGCAGCGTTGCAGGACCGTGGCACGGCTGCGATCCGCCGCATGGTGCCTCCGCAATCAGGACAGATGGCGAAGTCGGCAGCGGTGAACGGGCGATCGCCTTGGATGTGATTGTCGGCTGGCTCGTGAACGGCACTCGTGGCACGGGCTTCGAGCAGCCGACGACAGAGCGCGAGGCTGTCGCCGCGGGAGCCATTGGCGAGGAAACCGTAGTGGCGGATGCGATGGAAGCCCTCCGGAAGAGCGTGCAGCAGAAAGCGGCGGATGAACTCGTCGGCATCGAGTGTCATCACTTTGGTCATGCTGTTCGCTCGATAGTCTTTCCAGGTAAAGCGGATCTTCCCGTCGGCGAGCGAGAGCAGCCGGCTGTTAGCGATGGCGACGCGATGGGTATAGCGGCCGAGATAGGCCAGCACCTGTTCGGGGCCTCCAAACGGTGGCTTGGCGTAGACCACCCAGTCGAGGCGCCGGAGTTCACGCAGGCGACGTGCGAAGGCCTGCGGTTCGGCTAGATTGGCAAGATTGGTGAAGAATCGCAGTTTGCCGGCGTTGAAGGCGTTCTCCAGCTCGCGCAAGAACAGCCGGCGGAACAGCCGCCCCAGCACGTGCACTGGCAGGAGGAAACCGGGGCGACAAGCGACCCAGCGGGTGCCGTCAAGCGAGGGCCCGCCGCCGGGAACGACGCAATGGACGTGCGGATGATGCTGCAGGGTCTGACCCCAGGTGTGCAGCACCATGGTCATGCCGAGCTTGGCGCCAAGATGCCTGGGATCGGCTGCGATGGTGGCGAGCGTCTCGGCGGCGACACGGAACAGAATCGCATAGACGGCAGCCTTGTTCTGGAAGGCGATCTCGCCGACCGGCGCTGGTAGCGTGAAGACGACATGAAAGTATGGCACTGGCAGCAGCTCGGCTTGCCGATCCGCGAGCCACTGCACCCGTGCCAGCCCCTGGCATTTGGGACAGTGACGGTTGCGGCAGGAGTTGTAAGCGATGCGTGTTGCGCCACAATCATCGCATTGTTCGACATGGCCGCCGAGCGCGGCCGTTCGGCAGGCCGTGATGGCGCTCATGATGCGCCGCTCGACGCACCCCAGATGACCGGCGTGCACCTGTCGGAACGCTGCGCCGTGGTGGCGGAAGATATCCGACACCTCCAGAGCCGGAGCCATGATGCCCGCTCAGCCGGGCGGTACGACCTGCAAGCGGAGCCGATCAAGTGGACTCGGCGTGTTGCTGATCGTTTTGGTGGCGACCCGGGTGTAGCGCGCCGTGCTTGCGAGGCTGGCGTGGCCGAGCAAGACCTGGATGATGCGCACGTCCGCCCCGCTCTCCAAGAGATGGGTGGCGAATGTGTGCCGCAAGGTGTGAACCGTCACCTGCTTGCTCAAACCAGCCGCCGCGCAAGCTGAACGGCAGGCAGCGTGCAAGACGTTGGGTACGAGCGGACGCTCGTCGTCGCGGCCGGGAAACAGCCATCGCTTCGGACGAGCGAGCCGCCAGTAGGTACGTAGAATCCTCAGGAGCTGCGGAGAG
>DATEME010000092.1:0-3074 GCA_035275865.1 Candidatus Acidiferrales bacterium
TAAAACATGACGGACTGCTTCGCTAAACGGCGGAACAGCCGCAGCCAAGAAGGACTCACGTACACTGCTATTCAAGACCTCGCCTGGTTTCGCTACGAACTGCGCAAGTTCCTTGGATTTAGCGAGCGCGCCGCAAAGAGCGGTATCGCTTACGCTGCGAGGCGAGACGATGCTTTCGAGACTCACGAAGCTCCATCGCGACGAGGTCGAACGCCTGCGGTCCGGTTTGTTGGGAAGCCATGGCGGCGCGCGGCGGGAGTGAACATGCCTACGACTCACAGCGAGCCGCCGAAAAAGGCAAGGTACGGGACAGACGCGAAATTATGACGAAGAATACAGGACGAGATCAGCGTTATCGGCTGCTGCGCAAATATTTGCCGATGGTCCATCAGGACCTAAGCGCGACGTATTCGCGAAACCTCCACAAATGGCTGCTCATAGCTCCGATCATCGGAGTAATCACGGGACTGGGAATCACAGGAATCGCTGCTCTGGTTCTTAGGGTCCTATGGCCGGTTATTCTGGATTATTTTCTGCATCACGCCTGGGTGATTGTGCCGGGCCTCACGGCGGCATTTGCGGTGACGGGATTGATCATGCAGTTTCTCACACCGAATCCAAACGAGCATTCAACGGAAGAGATCGTTAAGTCGTATCACGAACATCAGGGCGATATCGACATGCGGCCGTTCTTCCCAAAGCTGCTCGCGGCAGTGACGACCGTAGCATTTGGTGGAAGCGCGGCACTTGAGGGCCCCAGCATCTATGGGGGCGGCGCCATCGGCTCGTGGCTTTGGACGAAAATGAGTCGCTTCCGCTTGAGTCCGAGGGACCGGCGAATCATGCTGATTAGCGGTGCGGCCGCAGGCATGGCGGCAGTCTTTCGTGCGCCGCTTACCGGTCTCGTCTTTGCGCTCGAGATGCCTTACAAAGACGACCTCGCGCACGAAGCGTTGTTGCCGTCGCTGATCGCGTCGGTCGTATCTTTCGTCACGCTTGCATCTTTCATGGGGGCGCAACCTATTTTCGATTTTGGAAGCGCTCGTTCCTTTACCGGCAAGGATTTGATGTGGTGCGCTGTGCTCGGTGCCGTAATTGGATTGGTTGGTATGGTGTTTTCCATCACGTTCCGGCATGCACGCAGCTTCTTCGTGAAATGGGCGCTGCCGCATTGGATGAAGCTCACCATCGGAGGACTTCTTACCGGTCTGTGCGGGCTGATCTTCGTCCTTATTTTTAAGGATGGTCTTGTGCCGCTGGGCCCGAACTACGAAGCGGTCGGCTTGATCTTAGGAGCGCAACACAGCGGCCTGGAGCTTGTCATGTTCGCGGTATTCAAGCTGGCAGCCACTCTCTTCTCGCTGGCGTCCGGCGGAGTAAGCGCGATGTTCGTGCCGTTGTTTCTGACCGGCGGAACGCTCGGCACCGCTTTCGGGCAGGCGCTGCACAGTGGTTCGGTCGAGCTTTACGCGGCGGTGGGTATGGCCGCGTTCATCGCCGCGGGCTATAAGACGCCGCTTGCTGCTGTAACGTTCATAGCGGAGGCGACCGGCGGGCATGCATTCATTATTCCTGCGCTGATCGGGTCCGCGGTGGCGTACGCCGTTTCGGGTGATTCGTCCGTCTCAGGGGATCAGCGCCTGCACGAAAGAATGGACCGCAACGAACAACATGGTGTGGTCAGTCTTCTTAACGAACTGAATGAATAGATATCTGGCGCGCTACATGCGGAAGACGCCGAATTTGCTTTCCGGAATGGGCGCGTTGATCGCGGCCGATAGCCCGAGACCGAGAACATCGCGCGTCTCGGCGGGATCGATGATGCCGTCATCCCAGAGACGGGCGGTTGCGTAGTAAGAGTCGCCCTGCTCTTCATATTGTTTGCGGAGCGGGGCTTTGAATTGCTCCTCCTCTTCTTTGCTCCACTGTTTTCCCTGCGCCTCAAAATTATCGCGTTTTACGGTCGCCAGCACAGATGCTGCCTGTTCGCCGCCCATCACAGAGATGCGCGCGTTGGGCCACATCCACAGAAATCGCGGCTGATAAGCGCGGCCGCACATCGCGTAATTTCCCGCGCCGAAGCCGCCTCCCACGATCACGGTAAATTTCGGAACCGCAGTGGTCGCGACGGCGGTCACCATCTTTGCGCCGTCTTTGGCGATGCCGCCTGCTTCGTATTTGCGTCCGACCATGAAGCCGGAAATATTCTGCAGGAAAACCAGGGGAATTCGCTGTTGCGAACAAAGCATGATGAAGTGCGTGCCCTTCAGCGCGCTTTCGGAAAACAAAATGCCGTTGTTTGCGACGATGCCAACGGGATATCCGTGGATGTGCGCAAATCCCGTGACGAGCGTCGGCCCGTAGAGCTGCTTGAATTCCTCGAATTCGCTGTCGTCAACGAGCCGCGCGATCAACTCGCGCACGTCATACGCGCGCCGCAAATCCGATGGCACTACGCCGTAGATTTCTTCCGGCGCGAAACGCGGTTCGCGCGTTTTTCGCAGCTTGAGGCTGGTTTTCTTGATGTAGTTCAGGTTTGCCGTGACCTCGCGTGCAATGGCGAGCGCATGCGTGTCGTTGTCGGCCATGTAATCGGTCACGCCGGAAATACGGGAGTGAACTTCGGCGCCGCCGAGCTCTTCGGCTGTAGAGACTTCACCCGTCGCTGCCTTCACAAGTTGCGGGCCGCCTAGAAAAATCGTTCCCTGGTTTTTCACGATCACGGCCTGATCCGACATTGCCGGAATATAAGCGCCGCCAGCCGTGCATGACCCCATCACGACGGCGATTTGCGGGATTCCCGCTGCGGACATACGCGCCTGATTGTAAAAAATGCGGCCAAAATGGTCGCGATCGGGAAAGATTTCGTCCTGGTTAGGGAGATTTGCGCCGCCGCTATCAACCAGATAAATGCAAGGCAAGCGGTTTTCCACCGCGATTTCCTGCGCACGCAGATGCTTTTTCACGGTAATCGGATAGTACGTGCCGCCTTTGATTGTGGCGTCGTTGGCGACGATCACGCATTCGCGCCCGGAGACGCGGCCGATGCCCGTGATGATCCCTGCCGACGCGAT
>DATEME010000093.1:0-14372 GCA_035275865.1 Candidatus Acidiferrales bacterium
GCTGCACACGCCTCGACGCCGCTCGAATTTAGCCGCGAACGCAACTCGCCAAAACGCGGCCATCGCTGCAGGAAAAGATCGTTCACCTGAAATGCGCGTTCAAGCGCCGCCTTTCTTTGCTCCAACGTCAGGGACGCTGCATCCGCGAACGCGATGTCGAACCACGGCTCCTTGAATTGCCCGCTCGCGTACTCCTCGATCTGCTCAGCTAATAGAGGCACAAAATTGAACGTCGCATGCACCGTGGGGAACTCCTCCATCATCTTCACCATTCCCCAGTAGTCCTTCAGCGCGTGAAGACGCGTCCACGGCAGGCGGTACTCGCCCGTAACCGGATCCTTATATTGCGGCTGGTGCATGTGCCAAAGAATCGTCAGATGAACCCGGCTCAATCGCTCCCCTCTTCTCCCTACGCAAGATGATTGACACGACGGCTGGCCTTCTTTAATTCCTCAACGTGCGCTACCTCTCCGCCCCTCGCCCGATGTTAAACTCATACTCATCTCGATGCGTTTGCTGGACAAATACATCGGCCGCGAAGTCGTCACGCATTCCCTGCTTGGACTGCTTGTCTTCACTTCCGTTCTTTACGTGCCTCTGCTGGTAGATCTGATGGGTGTGATTGTCCGCCACTCAAGCGGCATCGCCACCATACTGCTTCTCGTGCTGTGCACCTTGGCGCCGGTATTTATCTTCACCTTCCCAATGTCCGTCCTCGTCGGCGTTTTGATCGGGCTCGGCCGCATGTCCGCGGATAGCGAAATCGTCGCGCTGCACGCCTGCGGCATCAGCCTTCGCCGCTTGCTTCGCCCCATCGGATTCGTGGCAATTGCCGCGGCCACGATTACCTCGCTTATGACGTTCTGGCTGAGCCCATTAGCTTATCGCGAGTTCAATCGCCTCGAGGCGCGATTAGTCGCGTCACAGGCGCCTTACTCTATCCAGCCGCGCGTGTTCGACGAGCGCTTTCCGCGCTTCGTATTATACGTACAAGAAGTGATTAACGGGGCCGCCCGCTGGAACGGCGTTTTCCTCGCAAACACAGACAACCCTAATGCGACCACGAACCCTCCTTACATTACCGTTGCGCAATACGCGCAGATTCTTCAGGGTCCGGGTCCGAATGAGATTCAGCTCCATCTCGGCCCTGGCAGAACCGATCATTACGACCCTCGTCATCCTGCGAATTACGACCTCACGGATTTCAGCGCGAGCGACCTTTCCATCGATCTCTCCAGTGCCGTTGCCGCGCGCACCACGGCTCCTCGTCCGCGTGAAGAAACGACCAGCGCGCTCCTTCACGATAACGGCCCCGATTGGCTCGAAGCACGCGTCGAATTTCAAAGGCGCATCGCATTTCCCTGCGCGGCGCTCGTCTTCGCGCTGCTCGGCATCCCGATCGGCGTTCGGCCCCGTCGTGGCGGCCGCGCTGCGGGCCTAATTCTCACGATCACGCTCATCGGCTGCTACTACTTGATCTACGTCTATGGTTACGAAATGGCCAAGCAGGGCCGTATCTCGCCGTTTTGGGGCGTTTGGGCTGCGAATATCGTTGCCGCTGTTTTCGGATTTATCTTTTTGAAGCGGATAGAAACCGTTCGCAAGCCAAGCAAAATCGCCGAATGGTTCGAAACACAGTGGTTCAAATTCCGCCGGCGCCGCGCGGCTGCCGCTCGTGCCGCGGCGCAACCCGCAAAGGGTTCCGGCAATGGCTCTGCCGCTCTGAGCGTTGTTCCTAACGGAGGTTATGTCGCCCGCCGCACAAGTCGGATTAATAACGCCATCGGTTTTCCTCTGTTGGTCGACACATATCTGCTCCAGCGCTTCTTCTACTATTTCCTGGGCCTTCTCGCGGGGTTCGTGCTCATTTCAGATGCCTTCACGCTCTTCGATCTGCTTGCAGACATCTCGAAAAATCACATCTCCGCCTTCGTGGTTGTTGACTACTTCCGCTACCTGATCCCGTATATGGTTTATCAGCTTGCGCCGCTTGCCGCGCTGGTCGCCACTTTGATCACGTTGGCGATTCTTGCGAAAAACAACGAAGTGGTCGCCTTCAAAGCGAGCGGCGTCAGCCTCTATCGGCTGATCCTGCCTCTCGGCCTGGCCGGATGCCTCGTCTCGGCTGGCATGTTCCTGCTGAGCGAGACATACCTGCCCTACGCTAATACGCAGCAAAACGCCCTTCGTAGCGAGATCAAAGGCCGTCCGCCGCAAACATATCGCCAGCCCGGCCAGCAATGGATTTTCGGCCAGAATTCAAAGGTCCTTAATTACGGACTCTACGATCCAAACCTGAAACTGCTCGGCGATTTGACTGTGCTCGAACTCGACCCGAAAACCTTTTCGCTCCGTCGTCGTGTCTATGCCGAACGCGCCACATGGGACCCCGTGCAAAATGCCTGGGTTCTGACGGCGGGCTGGATTCGCGATTTCTCCGGCGGCAAAGTAACCGACTACACCAAATTCAAAGCCACTTCCCTCGCCGAACTCACCGAGCCGCCCAACTATTTCGAGCAAAAAATCAGCACGTCGGATCAGATGAACTGGCGCGACTTAGGCGGCTACATCAAAAAATTAAGACAGGCCGGATTCGACACTTCCCGCTTGCGCGTGCAGTGGTACGAAAAATTCTCCTATCCCCTGATTGCTGCAATCGTTGTCTTGCTCGGCGCGCCGTTCGCTCTTCTCGTGGGAACTCGCGGCGCAGTCAGCGGACTTGCCGTTGCCGTGGGAATCAGCATCTTCTATTGGGCTTCCTCCGCGCTCCTTGAATCCATGGGCACGGCAGGCCTTCTGCCGGCGGTGCTGGCAGGCTGGTCCGCTGACGCGATCTTCGGCTTTCTCGCCGTTTACTTCTCGCTTCGCATGCCGACGTAGGTAATTTCGCGCTGCGTCGCTGCCGCGGCTGTCAGACTGCGTTCCAACTCCGCGTCGATTTCGCCGCCGACGAGCAACGCGAGCCCGCCGATATAAAGCCATGCCAGCAGGATCATCACCGTTCCGAGCGAGCCATATGAGTAGCTGTAGCTGTTATAAAAGTGCAGGTACACTCGAAATCCCACGGACACGAGCAGCCACAGCACTGTGCCAAATGCCGAGCCTGGCGTGATCCAGTGCCAGCGCCTCTCTCGCAAATCCGGGCCGAAGAAATAAATCAGTGAAAAGGCAATCAGAACAAAAATAATAGCCGAAGGCCATTGCGCAATTTTCCAGATTTCGAGCACGGCAGGCTGAATCCCGAAGCGCCCTGCGGTCCGTTCAAGAAAGTGACCGCTCGCCAATACCAAAATCAGCGCGGCAAAGAGCAAGACCGAAAGCGCCAGCGTCAACGCGAGCGCCACAAATCGCACTTTCACCCATGACCGCCTCTCCGTCACGCCGTGCGTCAAATTCAGCGCCGAGATGATCGAACCTACTCCGCTCGATGCGAACCACAGTGCCAATACGATGCCGACGGTCAGCTTCGCTCCGCCCGCGCTCGTCTTCAATTCAAGAGTCGTATTCCTCAATAGCTCGAACGCGGTTCTCGGGAGAAAATCGGCGAAATAGGAGAGAAAATCTCGTTGCAGTTCCTGCCGGCGCGACGCAAAGAGGCCGAACAGATTCATCATGAACAAAATCAGAGGGAAAAGGGCAAATAGGAAATCGAATGCGAGTTCAGATGCTCGGCCTAGCAGGTGTTTCGCTTGAATCTCGCTCGCAACCGAGCGCGCAAGCCGCCACGGCGTCAATCGCCCTAACTTCCAAAGAGACCCGCGCGATCGCGACGGCTTTTTGCCTCTCACGTCCCGTTTCCATCAGGCATGTTTACGGCAGCCCGAGACTTCCGTACGACCGCGGATACGTCACAATTCCCCACGGCAAATTGAATCCCGAAATTGTCCCGATCTGCTTGTACGAATTAGGATCGACGATCACGATTGCATTCGACCGCCCGCAAGCCAGCAAGATCTTCGAGTCATCCGGCGTAAATGTGAAATGCCAGCAGCGCTGCCCGATCGGCACCTCCGCGATCAATTGCAGCGAATTTGCGTCAAACACCTGCAGCTTCTGCGCCATCGCCGCTGCGACAAAAATCCGCTTGCCCGCGCGGTCAAACGCGACTCCATACGGCTTTGCGGCTGTCTGCACCGTCTTGACTACGTTGAAATTCGAATCCAGCTTCGCCAGCGTGCCAGACGCTTCCATTGTCACCGCATAGCTCGAACCATCCGGCGATACTTTCACACCGCGCGGACGCATCCCGTAGGGTTTCACGTCGACGGTGCGCACGAGCGTTCCCGAATGTGCATCGTAGATTCCTATCGTATTCTGCGCTTCGTTCGCGACGATCAGATACTTTCCGTCCCGCGAAAATTCCAGGCCTTCCGTCTCCGTTCCCGCAACGAAATCCATCTGCTTCTGCCATCCAGGCACGCTGAACTCCACCACGTGCGACGGCGGCTCGTTCTCATCGTTCTCTTGTTCCCCGGCCCCGGGCGTCGGTGGCCCGCCCGTCGAGCCCGGCTCATACGACGTCACCAGGCCAGTTCCTTCCGGATTCATCTTCACGAACTCCGGATTGTCTCCTACATGAAATTTCGTCGCGACTTTCAGCCCGCGCGTGTCGATCACGGTCGCGTCGGCTGTGTCCTTGTCGGCGACGATCACGTATTTCCCATCGGGCGTGATATTGATACCGCGCGGGGCCATGTCCTGCGGATGAATACGCTTGATGATCTTCATCGTGTTCAAGTCGACTTCCGCTACGCCCTCGTTCTCGCTGCTCACGTACGCCACGTTCGTAGGAATCTTCACGTCTTTTTCGTAATACACGATACCACCCGCTATAACGGCCCCCACGATCACCAGCACGCCGATTGTTTTTCCTGCGCTCATCCGCCGTTCCTTCCTTTCGTTCTATCTATGGCATTCGCCCCGCACGATACCATAAACCGTAAATGTTCCAGAACCGCGCAAAAAAATATTTCAAATTTCTCTTCCATGCGTCCTCTCGTGCGCAATCTGCATTACAATAGTAATGGGGAAGATGTCCGTTAACACCACAACAAGCCCTGCGCCAGCGTCCGAAGAGACCCCGGGATCGACTTGCCGAAATTGCGGAAGGCCTTTGCCGGCTCCCGGCGAGCCGTGTCCTCGCTGCTCCCCGTCCAATCTTATCGCCTGGAGCCGTTCGCGTACCGTGTTCCTGTCGCTTTGCGCCCTGCTGCTTATTCCGATGTTCACCACCACCGGCGTGATCGTTCGTCTTTTTCACGAAAAGCAAGCCAGCATCGCAGCCGCCTGGGAAAAGGCCGGCAACACCAATCTTCAAGCGGGCCACGCCGAGGTGGCCATTGAGGATTTTCGCAATTCTCTTCTTTATTCTCCCGACGACAGCAAATTGCAGCTCGAGCTAGCCGAGGCGCTCGCCGCTCAGGGCCAGACGGACGAAGCGGAAAACTACCTCTTCACTCTTCGCACCGCCGATCCCGAAAGTTCTATGATTGATCTGCAACTCGCCCGCATCTCGGCGCATCGCGGCGATATCGATGCTGCGGTCGCGTTCTATCACGATGCAACATTCGGCCAATGGCCCAGCAATGCACATAAGAACCAGCTCGCCACGTGGGAGGAATTGATCCAGTTTCTTTTGAACAACAGCAGAAAAGAACAGGCACGCGCCGAAGCCCTCTCGCTAGCTGCGGACAACCCCGCCGATCCTGATGTTCTCGACGCCGCTGCTGGTTATCTCGCGAAGACCGGAGACAATCAAAACGCGCTCTCCGAGTATGAGGCTGTATTGCGCTTGTCTCCCACAGACGTGGATGCTCTGGCGGGCGCGGGAAATGCGGCCCTGGCCTTGTTCCAGTTGCCCGAAGCCGATCGCTACTTCACGCGCGCTCTTCAACACGGCGCGAAAGACGGAAGTATTGCCGGTAAGCGCGATCTCGCCGCTGCCGCGTCGGAACTCGATCCCTTCAATACTCGCATCAGCGAGCGCGAACGCCAGGCCCGCGCCATCGAAATATTCCAGGCGGCCGAGCAACATGCGAAGGCGTGCTTCCCGGCATTGGTCACCGGCGGTGACGCGCTCCCGAACAATCTAAAGCCGCTGGCCGCCGAAAGAGCAGCGCTTCCCGCTAAACTCACGCGCGCCGATTTTAGCGCCCATCCGGAATACGTAGATCAGGTGCTGGATTGGGCTTTCGCGGTCGAACAGGCGATTCCCCCGCAATGCGGCGGCACGCTCGCCGATCGCGCGATTCAATACCTCGCAGGGAGAAATAAAGAAAGTTAGGCATGAACGAAACCGCTGCTCCTCCGCAAGCTCCGCGCAGTGCCCGCGCCGCCAACCTGTGGCTCGGTATCAAACGCTTCGGCGGCGCCTTGACGGCTCGCGAAGACCGTTTCTTTCTTCTTCTCGCTGTGTTGATCGGTATCTTTTCGGGACTCTCCGTGGTCTGCTTCCGCATGGCGATCGAATTTTTCCACCTTTGGCTGTTGCGCTCGGCCGAACAGCCGCCCATTCTGCGGCTCCTTCTTGTGCCCTGCCTCGCCGGAATCGTGATTGCCATCATCGTGAAGCGTTTCGCGCCCGACCTTCGCGGCAGCGGCGTCAATCAAACAAAAACGGCCGTTTACATTTCCGACGGTGACATCCCATTCCACACCGTCTACGGAAAATTTTTCTGTTCTGCCTTGGCCATTGGAGCCGGACATTCCCTCGGCCCCGAAGACCCGTCCTTGCAAATCGGAGCAGGTATCGCCTCTGTGATCGGCCGAAAGCTGCGTCTCTCCCGCGAAAATCTCCGGCTGATCGCACCCGTTGGCGCTGCTGCGGGCCTTGCTGCGGCATTCAACGCACCCATCGCCGCAGTCATCTTCGTTATTGAGGAAGTCGTTGGCAAATGGAGTTCAGGAATCCTCGGCGCCGTTGTGCTGTCCGCCGTCTCTTCCGTTGTGGTTATGCGCACATTTCTTGGCGCCGAGCCTCTCTTTCGCATTCCGCAATTTCGCCTCGGACATCCCGCCGAACTGCTCGGCTACATTGCGCTCGGCATATTCGGCGGCGTCTTTTCCTTGTTTTTCGTCAAATTCGTCGCATGGCTCCGCTCTTGGCTGCGCACATGGCCCAAGTGGACCGAGTACGTCCAGCCTGCAATCGCAGGTCTGCTCGTCGGTGTTATTGGCATCTGGCTGCCACAGGTTTTGGGCGCCGGCTACGACGTCATGGACCAGACCATGCACGGACGTTACATCTGGCAAATCCTCGCCATTCTGGCCCTAGCGAAAGTCGTTGCTACTACGCTCTCATTTTCCAGCGGAACGCCTGGAGGCATGTTCGCTCCCACCTTGTTTATAGGTGCGATGCTCGGCGGCGCAATTGGCGGCATCGAACGGCACTTCTTTCCCGCGTTCACCGGTGGTGTCGGAGCTTACGCGCTTGTCGGTATGGGCACGCTTTTTGCCGGCTTCCTCCGCGCCCCGATGACTTCCGTCTTCATGGTCCTCGAGGTCAGCGGCAATTACTCCATTATTCTGCCCGTCAT
Source organism: Candidatus Acidiferrales bacterium (assembly GCA_035275865.1). Classification (GTDB taxonomy): domain Bacteria; phylum Acidobacteriota; class Terriglobia; order Acidiferrales; family UBA7541; genus Palsa-295. The sequence goes on from DATEME010000093.1 coordinate 7,536, forward strand.
GATTTCCAATACGATCGCCTACTTGATCTCTCTGAAATACCAGCCCGTTCCGATCTTTGATTTGCTCTCTCGCCAGGATGGCCTTGAACTGCCGTCACTCGAAGAAGAACGCGAGGAAGCAGCACTCCGCGTGGAAGACGCCATGCATCCCGCCGCCGCTCCACCGTTGCGCGCTGAAAAAACAATCGAGCAGGTGCGCCCCGATATCGAAAAATCGCAGCAGGAATGGCTGCTTATTTACGATAGAACTCGAGGCTGGCTGCTCGCGCGCAAAGCGGAAATAATTCAAAAGGCCGCCAACGTGCCGCCAAGCACTCGCTTGGCCGAAATCGTCTCAAACGATTCGGTGCCGATCGTACATCCGGATCATTCCGTTGATCTGCCGCTACGCAAACTGGGCGACCGCCCGTTCCTTCCGGTCGTGCACCGCGCCCATCCCGAGCGGCTCGTCGGCATCGTCTCCCGCGAAGACGTGCTTCGCGCCTACGCAAGCACCGGCCTCGAGGAAGTCGCCATCCCTGGTCCTTCCTGAATAAATGGCCGTAGGGGCGCATGCTCGCTGCGCCCTCGATGCTCCACCGGTATCGAACCTACTGCCCTTGCCTAACCTTCGTTACTTCCCAAACGACGCCGTGATCCCCGTCGAAAACAACACATCGTTCTGCTTCGTTCCGGCAATCGGCGGATTGCTCACATAGCGGTCGTTGAAGCTCACCTGCCACCCCAGCCAGCCGTTGATCTTCATATTCATCGCACTGTCGAACGCAAACGTATACTGCCCCACGTTCGATAGATCGGGGTAAATGCTGAAATCTTCCGAGAACGTCGTGGTGGGCGTAAATTCATGCTTAAAATCCTCACTCGCAGTCGCGCCGAGAAGATTTCGATTTACATTCGGAGTTGGAATCGTGCTTCCTTGCACCATTCCATAGCTCTGCCGCGTGTAGTTCAGACCGGCCAAAATGTCGAATGTAGTCGCCGAGGAGTGAATTGCGTGCCAGCCGAGACCGCCCGTATAAATCGACTGCAGGTCCAGCCCTTGAAGCGCGTTGTGCGTAAAACTGCCATCCACGAACCAGAAGAGGGCGTCGTCGTAAGCGTTCTTGTTATACCTTGCCTCGCCCAAGACCTCATTGGCCGTCACGCCAAGCGTCCCATCGTTGCTTGAATAGACCAGCGCCGCCTTCGCCGAAATCTGATCGTTCAGCGTTTTTCGCGCCGTATTGAAACCGAAATTCAGGTTTGTCGTCTGGGAGTTTCCGCGCGCCAGCGCAAATCCCGCGTTCGCCTGGGCTTTCCAATCGTCGAGCAGTGAAGGATGTAGGCTCTTCTCGTAGGCGGCCTGTGCATCGGGCGATCGAACCACTGAAAGTTTGTCTAGCGGCACGTGAATATCGCCATTCGCCTTCGTATGCACCACCAGGTCTGTCCCCTCGATCGTAATCGGTCCGCTCACCGTTTCATTAGCGGGAGTCAGCACAAAGAGCGTCGAATCGCCCGTGATCTCCTGCACGGAAGACCAGTTCACTTTGATACTTCCCGCGAATTGCGTCTTTACCGTCACGGTGCTCTTGTCCGCGCCCGTAATCGTCCCGGTAATGTGATCGCCGCTCTTGAGCATTACCGTGTCCGCCTTTGCCGTGGCGGCAAGCAGCCCCAATGCGCAACAACAAATGCCTATAAGAAAAATCCGCATACAAATCTCCCGTTATTTGTGATTGCAACGCTGGCGCGCCGGAAAGGATTTCTAGTCTAACAAACGTCGTTGCCGTCTAGAAAGCTGGAAAAGGAAAGCCGCAAAAAAATTCTGATCTGGATTTCACGTCTCAGCCAAAAAATTGTAGGATATTCGGGTGACGTTTTGGCGTCTTTCATTAATCTTTTTTCTGATAGCGGCGTTTCCGGCGCTAGCCGGAGCCTGCGCCTGTTCGTCTGCTGCGCCCGGCCAATGTCCGGGTCTTCAAGCGACCGATGTCATCTTTGTCGGCACAGTCACGGATGCTCAGCTGGTGCCGCCCGAAGTTCCCGATCAGACCGCCGCAAATAGCGCTGCCCCTGCCGAATCAGACGCTGCCGGTGCAACTGCGCCCCAGTCCGCCGCGCCGCCCGCTCCGCTTGAGGCGCCGGTCTGGCGCTATCACCTCCATATCGACGAGCGCTTCGCCGGTCCTGACCAGTCCGAAATCGATATCTTCTCCGGTGGCGACGACGGCGATTGCGGTTATAAGTTCCAGAAAGGCAAGCAGTACGTCGTCTTCACGCACGAAGGCACGGACACGCATCTCTACGCCACGATTTGCGACGGTACCCGGCCCGTGGGCGAAGCCTCCGCCCTCGTTCCGCAGCTTCGCGCCATGCGCGATCACCAGCGAGTCGCCTCGGTATTCGGCGTGCTCCGTCGCGCCGATCCGCCGTTTCTAGCGCCGCCGGACGATCCTGAGGATCCGATCCCGGTGACCTCGCTCAAGCTGCGCTCAAAGCTTGATCGCTTCCAGGCTAACTCCGACCAAAGCGGCGTCTATACCTTTTACGACGTGCACTCCGGCACATACAATTTCACCGCGAATCTTCCGCCGGGCACCGAATTAACGCAAAAGGCGCAAGCGGCCCCGCTATCCGCCTTCGAAATTCCCGATGGCGCGTGCTATGAATACGATGTGTATGCCTTGCCGACCGGCCATATTCGCGGCACGGTTATCGGACCCGACGGCAAGGTCCTCCCCATCGCTTCGCTGGAGCTCTATCGTGTCGGCGCCTATAAGGACTCGCATCCCGGTTACTGGGGCTTTCAGGGCGCAACCGGTGCGTTCGAATTTGATCATGTCGGCCCCGGCAAATATGTCCTGGTCTACAATCGCGCCAATCGCCACGATCCGAACTCGCCGTTCGAACGCACGTTTTATCCCGGCGTAACCAGCGTCAATGAAGCGAAGCCAATTGTGCTGAAAGACGGGCAGGATTTGGACAAGGTGAAGTTTAAAGTAACGAAAGGCTATCCGTCGCGCGTGTTGCGCGTGCATGTGAAATTCGAGGGACCCCGCCCCGCCGGCACTGTCACGGTCTCCGCAAAAGCCAATAAGTACGAAAATCCGAGCGCCAACAAAATCGCCGACGATCTCTTCAGCGTCCGGCTTTTCACAGATGTGAACTACACAATCTCAGCATGGGAAGATGTGACGCCGACGCGCGCTGCTCGCCGTGGAAAAAACGCCTGCATCCTGCCTGCCCGTATCCAAGCCGAAAACGTAATCGTGGGCGGCGCCGACAACGCCACAAAAGAAATCACTCTAACCTTCGCCAAACCGCCCTGCGCCAGCCAATAGACGCCTGAAAATGCCCCGCTTCCCGCTCCGCCGCCATCCGCACCTGTACGAAATTAATACCTACGCGTGGCTTGAAGCCCTCTCGGCAAAACTGGGACGCAGCATTCGCCTTGCGGACGTTCCCGATTCCGAATGGGACGCCATCGCGCGAATGGGCTTCGACGTCGTCTGGCTCATGGGCTTGTGGCAACGCAGCCCTATCTCCCGAAAACTCGGCCAGCAGGCCCAGTCGCACTACGCAGGTTACAGCGAGGCCCTTCCCGGATGGACGCCCGACGACATCGTCGGTTCGCCATACTCGGTAAGACAATACGAGCCTGATGCCCGAATCGGCTCGTGGAGCGACGTCGATCTGGCACGCAAGAAATTACATGATCGCGAAATGGCCTTGTTCCTCGATTTTGTCGGCAACCACACTGCCCTTGACCATCCCTGGCTGCGCGATCACCCCGAGTATTACGTCCAGGGCGCCAAAGAAGACCTCGAGCGCGAGCCCGCGAATTTCCGCGAAATCGATTCGGCCGACGGCCCCGTTTACGTTGCCTATGGAAAAGACCCATACTTCCCCGCCTGGGACGATGTCGCCCAACTCAACCATTTTTCGCCGGGGATGCGCGTCGCCCAGCTCGCAGAGCTAAAGAAGATCGCCGCCCACTGCGACGGCGTCCGTTGCGACATGGCCATGCTCCAGCTAAACGCAATCTTTGAAAGAATATGGCGCGCACATATCGGCGACGCAAAAGCTCCCGCAAAAGAATTCTGGACAGAAGCGAAATCTGCCGTCCCGGATCTGATTATGCTCGCCGAAGCCTACTGGGGCACTGAAGAGCAACTGATCGAGCTTGGACTCGACTTCGTCTACGACAAAGGCCTATATGATTCCGTGCGCGACGAAAGGATTGGCGACATCCATTGGCGCATCTCCCGGCCGGAGGCCGAACAAGCGCATTTCGCGCGTTTCTTGGAAAATCACGATGAACAGCGCTTCGCCAACGTTTTCGGCGATGATCGGTTCAAAACCGTCGCCACACTGATGGGCACTCTCCCAGGAATGCGTTTCTATCAGCAGGGCGAGGAGCTCGGTATTAAACTGCGCACTCCGATCGAGCTGCTCCGCATCGCCGATCAGCCAATCGATCCGGCACGAAAACAATTCTTCGCCAAACTTTTGGCCGCCACAAGCGACGATGTCTTCCACGCGGGCCAATGGAGCAGCGTGCAGGTCACGCGCGACAACGAGCCGACCGAGGACAATCTTTTTGTTTGCGAATGGCGCTCCGGCAAATTGTGGAAAGTAGTCGTCATCAATCTCTCGTCCGGGCCTGCGCAGGGCCGCGTACATTTAAATGACGGCATCGACCCGGATTCCGCTTACAATTTCAACGATCAGCTGGACGGCGTCAGATATGTCCGCCAAGGCGCCGAAATCGCGCAACAAGGCCTGTTTGTCCGCCGCGACGCTTATCAGGCGCATCTATTTGACGTGACGCCGGTAGCCGCAAAAAGGAACTGAATGCCCCGCTTGCAACGAAAAATCCTTCTCGCGGCGCTCTCGTTTGCAGCGATCGTGCTCGGCGGCATAGCGCCGTCCCGCTCGCAAGGCCAGTCCCAAACGCCGATCAAACTTGAGGTCGATGTAACGCATGCTCCGCAAAAAATCCTCCACGCGAAATTGGAAATGCCCGTTCGCCCCGGCCCGCTCACTCTTTACTATCCCGAGTGGATTCCCGGCGAACATATGCCCGACGGACCCATCACGAATCTCGCTGGCCTCGAATTCACGGCGAATGGCCAAAAGATTCCCTGGCGCCGCGACCTCGTCGATATGTTCGCCTTTCGTCTCAACATTCCTCCAAACACAAACACCCTCGACGTCGCTCTCGATTTCCTGCTCTCCGCCCCGCTCTCCGGCTACACGTCGGGCGCGTCAGCCACGGCCTACCTCGACGTTGTCAGTTGGAATCAGGTTCTGCTCTATCCTCTGACGCCGCCGCCCTCGCAACTGCTTTTTCAACCCAGCGTTCGTCTGCCGAATGGCTGGCAATTCGCGAGCGCGCTAGAAGGCGCGCAGCAAACCGGCGATACCGTGACCTTCGCGCCCGTAGCGTTGGGCAAATTGGTGGATTCGCCGTTGATTGCCGGAAAATACTTTCGAAAGGTCGATCTCACTCCAGGCGAGACGCCAGACGTGGAAATCGATGTCGCAGCCGACGGCCAGAGTGCATTGAATATGCCATCCGAAATGGAGAAGCATTTCCGCCGGCTGATCGCGGAATCGCGGGCGGAATTCGGCCCGCCGCATTATCACGACTACCATTTTCTTCTCAGCCTGAGCGACAGCGTCGCGCATTTCGGAGTCGAACATCGCGAATCCAGCGATGATCGCGACGCCGAGCATAGTCTTACCGACGACGCCGAGCGCATCGATTTCGCCGGGCTGCTTCCCCACGAATACGTCCATTCCTGGAACGGCAAATTCCGCCGCCCAATCGGCCTCGCCACGGCAAATTATCAAGAGCCAATGAAAGACGATCTGCTCTGGGTCTACGAAGGCCTAACGCAATATTTAGGTGAGGTGCTCACAGCACGCAGCGGTCTCCGCAGCAACGATCTTTCACAGGAACTGGTCGCCCAACTTGCCGCGCAGGCGGACGTCCGTGCCGGCCGCGATTGGCGTCCGCTCCAGGATACGGCCGACGGCGAACCAGCCTTTGGCGATAGTATTCAGGAATGGATCAACTGGCGCCGCGGTACCGATTATTACGAGGAAGGTGAGTTGCTCTGGCTCGACATAGATGGAACGCTGCGCCGCCTCAGCAACGACAAGGAATCCGTGGACACGTTCGCGAAAAAATTCTTTAATGGGCCGGCCGGAGACGCGCCTCTCGAAACATACAATTTCGAAGATGTAGTCGCCGCCTTGAACTCTCTTGCGCCTTACGATTGGGTCCGCTTCTTGCGCGATCGCTTGGACGAAACCCCCGCTCCCACTCCGGACGAAGCGGTCGAGAATAGCGGGTGGAAGCTCGTCTACACCGACCAGAGAAATCGCATGGACGAAAATTCGGACTGGCTCACGCGCTGGCTTACCTATACCTATTCCGTGGGACTCCTCGTTTCCGGCGATGGCTATATCGGCGACGTGATTCACGCCAGTCCGGCATACAAGGCGGGTCTCGGCCCCGGCATGCGAATCACATCCATCAACGGCCGCGCCTTTTCCGACGAGAACCTGCGCGAGGCGATTCGCGCCGCTCAAAACTCGCCTTCCCCGATCACGATCTCAGCGACGAATGGCCGGCAATCACAAGACTACGCCATCGACTATCATGACGGTCTGCGCTTTCCTCACATTGAGCGCGATAAGAGCCGGCCCGATTATCTGACCGAAATTCTCAGTCCTCAGGCAAAATAATGAGAATGGCGCGCCTGCACAGAACAGCAACCACGCGCCGGATCGCGGAGCCATCATGAAAGGCATGACTCTAATCATCGTCGGCACTCTCATCGTTGT
>DATEME010000094.1:0-4760 GCA_035275865.1 Candidatus Acidiferrales bacterium
AGGGCAGAGGAGTTTCATCATGACGATCGGCAGGAGGCTGTACCAGGGGTTCGGCGCCATATTGGGGATTATGGCGGTTCTGCTCCTCTTCAACATTTTCACCGTCGTGCGTCAATACAGCACGCGCTCGGCCGCGAACTCTGCGACCGACGAGGTCAAAGCCATTGACGAAGTTCGCTACCAAGTAATGCAGAACCGCCTTTCGCTCGGAAGCTACCTGCTAAGCGGCGATGCCCGCGATGAGGATAAGACAAACAAAGGTATCAATGACGTGCAGCAATCGCTGAAGAACGCGGAAGCGAAAGCGAAGGATGCGGACAGCAGCTTGCAAAGCACTCTCAGCGAAGTTGAGGATAACGAAAACAGCTGGGCCGACAATTTCGCGAAACCCATGATCGCCAAGCGCCACCAGGTTGACGCAGGCAATACGACCGTCTCGGATCTCCAGGTCTACTATCTCCAGCACGATCCGTATTCCTGGACCAATAAATCCGCCAGCCTGCTCGATAACGCCACTCAAGCAGTCGAGAAAGATCAGGCCGAGACGAGCGATTCCTCCACTTCCGCAACCACGTGGAACGCTGTAGTAACGATCTCGGGAACGATACTCGCTGCCCTGATCGGAGGTTTCATCGCCTTCCGAACGGCCAAGTCGATTACCGATCCTCTCAAACACTTGATTGAAGTCGCGCATCGCATTGGTGAAAGCGGCGATCTCGATCAATCCATTGATATTCGCCGTGACGATGAAGTCGGCATACTCGCCGAAAACTTCAATAAGATTATCGTCCATCTGCGCGAAATGGCTTCCGTTTCTTCCGCCATCGCCAATGGGCAGCTCGCCGTTGCCGTTAAGCCGCGTTCTCACCGTGACACCCTGGCTCGCGCATTCGGCCAAATGACGCAGGGACTCCGCGATCTCGTCCGCCAGGTTCGCGACAGCGCATCGCAAGTCGCCAGCGGAGCAAGCCAGATGGCCGGCGCCTCCGACGAATCCGCAAAAGTCAGCGTGCAGGCCGCCTCCGCCATCGACGAGGTCACCTCGACGATGCACGAAATGAGCGTCAACGTGCAGAACGTCGTGAAGAACACGCAGGTTCAGGCATCCAGCGTTTCCGAAACGTCCGCATCAATCGATCAGATGGTCACGTCGATCCAGCGCGTGGCAGACACAGCAAAGATGCTCGTGGAAATTTCCCATCGCTCACGCGAAGAGGCGCAAACCGGCCGCATGACGATGGACAAGGCGACACAAGGCCTTAATCGCACCAGCAAGGCGATTCAGTCGTCTGCGAATATCATTGACGTGCTCGGCCGCCGCGCCAATGACATTGGCAAGATCATCGAAGTCATCGATGACCTCGCCGAACAAACCAATCTTCTTGCGCTCAACGCTGCCATCGAAGCCGCGCGCGCCGGCGAACACGGTCTCGGATTTGCCGTAGTAGCCGAAGAAGTCCGCAAGCTCGCCGAGAAGTCCACGCAATCCACCAAAGAGATATCTGAACTCATCCAGGGTATTCAAACGGAAGCCCGCGAAGCCGTGCAGAACATGGAAAAGAGCACCTCCATGGTGGAAGAAGGGCTGCTGCTCAACAAGGAACTCGGCGTCGCGCTCGAAAAGATTTCCGACGTTGTCTCCGAAGTCTACAAATTCTCGCAGGAAATCGGCGCCGCCACGATGGAGCAATCCACCGGCTCGGCGCAAATTGCGAAGGCGACCAGCCGCCTCACGGAAATCACGCAGGAAATCAATTCTTCCGTCGAGGAGCAGGCCTCTGGCGCGCAAGCCGTCGTCCGCGCCATGGAGCGCATGCGCGAACTCGTGCAGCAATCCACATCCAGCTCCACAGAACTCGCTGCGGCCGCCGATCAAATGTCCAAGCTCTCTCACGCGCTGCTAACTTCGATGGATCGCTTCGCGATTGATGCGGCGCGGCCCGAATCTCGCCGTTCACCCGGCCGCTCGTCCGGTTTCGCCGAAGAGGAACGCGAACCGGAATATGCCGAGAGCTCGGTCTCCTAAAGGCCGGGAGAGCCCATGGACAAAGACCTCCAGCTTGTCGGCTTTCGCATCGGACGCGAGACGTTCGGACTGCCGATATCCATCGTGCGGGAAATCATTCGCGTTCCGGAAATCACTGCGGTTCCCGATGCGCCCGACTACGTCGAAGGCGTAATCAATCTTCGTGGCCGCATCATTCCCGTGGTCGATCTGAGGAAGCGCTTCGGCGAGACGCTCCTCGAACCCGACAAGAAAAATCGTGTCGTCGTGGTCGAGTTGGAACGCCGCGCCATCGGCCTGATCGTCAACTCAGCGTCCGAGGTCTTGCGCATTCAGCCCTCCGAAATTGAACATCCGAGTGACGTCTTTCCCGAGGGCGAACTCAACTTCATCACCGGCGTGGGTAAGTTGAAGGGGCGTCTTGTGATCCTGCTCGATCTGAATCGGATGCTGCAGCGCGGCGAGCTAAGCCGTTTGGAAGAAGCCGTCGACGCTGCCGCGAATGTTTCGCAGGGTCAACTCGCGCATAAGTAGCGGGACGCGTTCGCAAAGCTTCGAGGAAAAATGTCCACACTTACCACGCAGATTTCGCTTACCGACGCAGAGTTGAAGCTTCTCCAGACGCTGGTGTATCAGGAATGCGGCATGTATTTCGATGAGCGGCGGACGCATTTCCTGCGCGATCGGCTTCAGCGTCGCCTCAAAGCCTGCAACGTCGATTCGTTTTATAACTACTATCGTCTGCTTACCAGTCGCGAAGGCAAACAGGAGCTCTCAGCTCTTCTCGAAAATCTCACGGTCAATGAAACAAGCTTCTTCCGCATCAAGCCGCAGTTGGAGTTGTTTCAAAAGACGGTTCTGGAGGAGCTCTTGCGCCGCAAGCAGGAGCGCCGCGATTGGTCGTTGCGCATCTGGAGTGCGGGCTGCTCGACGGGCCAGGAACCGTATTCGCTGGCAATCCTCGTCTGCGATGCGCTCGCCTACTACTACTTGCGGAATCCGTTGCCGTTCGAAATGCCGACTCCGAAACCGTTGATTCCTCCTCCGTGGAAGGTGGAGATTCTCGCTTCGGACATTAATTATTCAGCCTTGCTCGCCGCGCAGCAGGGCGTTTACACCGAAACGCAGATGGAAGCGGTCGATTACACATGCCGCCTTCGTTATTTCGAAAAAGTGGGCGACAAGTATGCGGTTAAAGCCTCGCTGAAGAACTTAGTTCAGTTTGACTTTCACAATCTAAAGGCGGAATTCCTGCCGCAACGCAATGACGTGATCTTTTGCCGCAACGTGATGATCTATTTCGACGAAGCCGAGCAAAAGCGCCTGATCGAAAAGTTTCGTCACTGCCTGAATCCCGATGGTTACCTTTTTGTTGGCCACGCGGAAAGCCTCTTCGGCCTGAGCACCAAATTTCACATGATTCACCAGAACAACGCGACCGTTTATCAGCGAATCGAGGGGGCGCGGTGAGTTTTTTCTCTGACGAACATGCCGCCGAGCTCCGCGAGCTCTTTTTCGAGAGCGCCGAGGAGCTTCTCCAGGGCATGAACGAGGCCGGCCTCGCCCTCGAAGAGCGCCCGGCCGATGCGGAGGAGTTGCGTCGCGTTCGCCGGGCCGTTCACACGCTAAAAGGGGACTCGGCCGCATGCGGCTTCCGCGAGCTAAGCGAACTCGCCCACGGGCTGGAAGAAGTTCTTACGCCGGAGGTCGCCCGCGAACGAGGAGCGACAATCGCAGACGCAGTATTGATGGCTGCCGATACGTTTCACGAAATGCTGGCGGCCTATCGCAATCGCTTGCAGCCGCCATCAGGCAAGGCTCTCCGCGAACATATCGGCCAGCTTCTCTTCAAACCGGAGCCCTCGTCCGACGAACCGACCGCCTCGGCCCGCGAGGCCACCTTTGCGTGGACAGAATACGAACGCCTCCTTATCGCGGACGCCATCGGTCGCGGCGCAACAGTCTTCAATATTGCATTTCACCTCGATTCACAAGCGGCGCTGGCCGCATCCATCGAGCTGGTCCGTAAAGCACTGGCCGGCGCGGGCAAGGTTCTTGCCTTCAGGCCGGAAACTCAGTCCGTCCCGGAAAACTTATCGCTAATTGAGGCCGCGCTCGAAACGTCGCAAACGCCCGATTGGATCAAATCGCATTGCCGCGTTCCCGCGATCGTCGAATCGATCGATTTATGTTCGGCCGCCGCGGAAGACTCCGTCGCGCCGCGCGATGCTCTCGACGTTCTCTTGGAGGCCGCGGCAGTCGCTGCTGGCGTTGAGACCGGCGCCAACGACGATGGCTCTGCGGCCCGCCATTCCTCCGCTAGTCAGGCGCGCGCGGTCGAGAATACCCTGAGAGTGGAAGCGGGCCGGATTGACGCGGTTCTCAACTTGGTGGGTGAGCTCATCATCGGCAAGTCGATGCTCCAGCGCGCCATCGTCGAATTCAACCGGGCTCATGCTAAGGACCCGCTCCATTCTAAATTTTCTGACGCGCTTTCCTTTCAATCCCGCGTCCTCGGCGAACTTCAGAAATCCGTGATGAAGATCCGGATGGTTCCTGTCGACCAGTTGTTTCGCAGGTTCCCGCGTGTGGTTCGCGACGTTGCGAGGATGCGCAACAAAGACATCACGCTGGAAATTGCGGGACAGAACACCGATCTCGATAAGGGAATCCTCGATTCGCTCGCCGACCCCATTTCGCACCTCGTTCGCAACGCAGCCGATCACGGCATCGAGAGCCCCGCAGAACGAAAGGC
>DATEME010000095.1:0-5019 GCA_035275865.1 Candidatus Acidiferrales bacterium
TCATCACTTCACCTTGACTGACGAAGATGTTCGCTACGATACCCGCTACAAGATGAACCCGCCGCTCGCGTCGCGCAGCGACCGGGATGCTTTGATAGAGGGCCTTGCCGACGGCAGCATCGACGCCATCGCAACAGACCATGCGCCACATCACGCCGCCAGCAAAGACGTTGAATTTGACCGCGCACCCTTCGGCATCACCGGCTTCGAGACGGCGTTGGCGTTAGGCTTGACCGAGCTTGTCCACACCGGCAAGCTTTCACTGATGCGATTGGTCGAGCTTTTCACGACCGGCCCGGCACGAGTGCTCGGAATTGAGAGAAAAATCGCCGCCGGGCATCCCGCCGATATCACGATTTTCTCGCCGGATCGTCCGTGGACCTACAACGCCGGCGAATCGCCAAGCAAATCGCGCAACACGCCCTTCGATGGCCGTGCTTTCCGCGGTGCGCCGCTAGCGACAATCGTAGCGGGCCGAGTGGTATACCGATCGGCCGCGTGTTGACTCAGCTGGACGAGATCCTACCGAATAGGCGCCCTTTCGTGCTAAGTTCTCGTGTATGGACGTGACGATCAAAATACCCGATCAGCTTGCCGCCGAGGCCCGTGCTCACGGGCGAGAGCCTCGGGACTACGCGGAGGAGATCCTCGCGCAACAGTTCGCACTTCGGTCTTCGTCTATCCATAGACTCCGTACAGCAGAGGAGATTCGAGCTTGGTTGGACGAACTCGCCCAGTTCTCGGACAAGATCCCTCCTCTTCCGGACGTGATTTCTCGATAATGGATTTATCAGGACCACAATTGAATGGCGATTGCTTCGTGTCTCGTCGATACGAACATTTTGCTTCGAATCACACGTCGCTCTGATCCCCAGCACTCGCTTATCTATTCGAGCCTTACCCACCTCGTATCACAAGGGACGGATCTCTTCTTCACGCACCAGAATATCGCTGAGCTCTGGAACACGATGACAAGACCTGTCGACCGCAACGGGCTCGGATTATCAGTCATCGAAGCCGAACGAGAGGTTTAGACAGTTGAAATGGGTATGAAATTCCTTCCCGACGGTGAAGAAGTTTATCGAGAATGGTTTGTGGTTCGGTATGGAATTTCTGGCGTACAGGTACACGATGCTCGGCTCGCTGCCGCAATGTATGTTCACGGCATCATCCACATCCTCACGCTGAATCTGGCAGATTTCAACCGATTTGACGGTCTAGTCGCGGTTCACCCGCAAAACGCCATGGTAGTCTAGCTTTCAGCCACAACTTTGCCCTGTCTTGCTAGTCCCAGTTTTTCCTCGAGCGCCTCCAGCGAAACGCCTTTCGTCTCGGGATAAACGATCAGCACAACGAGGAATTGCACCACCATCATCGCGGCGAAGAAGCCAAAGGGCAGCGCGTGCGAATGCTCAGCAATGATGGGGAATGTCAGCGCGATCAGGGCGTTCATGCCCCAATGCGCGGTGCATCCGAGCGCTTGTCCTTTGGCGCGCACGGTGGAAGGGAAAATCTCGCTGATATATACCCAAATCACCGCGCCCTGCGAGATCGCAAACGAGAAAATGTAAACGATCAGAAGCGGCAGCAGCCAGTTCTGATGTTGTTGCTGCGCGAAAATCGCGGTTACGCCGGCAAGCGCTGCTGCAGTTCCCACCGATCCGATGAGCAACAGTTTCTTGCGTCCCATCTTGTCGATCACGGTCATCGCCACAAACGTCGCAAGCATATTCACCAGTCCGACGGCCACAGCCTGCGCTCCGCCCGACAGGGCGCTAAATCCCGCTCCCGCGAAAATGTCGTTCAGGTAGTAGAGAACCGCATTGATGCCCGAAAGCTGATTCAGCGCGCCAATCGAGAGCGCAAGAAAAATGGGGAACGAATACCGGCGAACGAAAAGGCTCTCGCCATGTTCACTTCGCGCCCTGTGCACGGCGGCGGTAATCTCCCGCAATTCAATGTCGGGAGCAGGATCGCCAATTTGCGCCAGCACACTTCGCGCCTCATCCGTCCTGTCGCGGGTGATCAGCCATCGTGGGCTTTGCGGAATTCCAAAGAGCATCACGAAAAACAGCACGGCCGGAATAATTGCTATTCCAAATTCCACGCGCCATTCCATAGGTCCCAGATAAAGATGCTGCACGCCGAAGTTTGAAAGGTACGCCACCAGGATTCCGACAACGATGTTGATCTGGAACATCCCCACCATCCGTCCGCGCCACGAAGGCGGAGAAATCTCAGCGATGTAAACAGGCCCAACGACAGATGACGCGCCGATCGCCAATCCACCTATGAAGCGCGAGACGAGCAACATAGGCCAATTCAGCGCGAAACACGATCCGATGGCAGAAAAGATGTACAGCACAGCAGTGAGCCGAAGAGTCGCACGGCTTCCCAGATCCTGCCCGATCACGCCCGCCGAAATCGCCGAAATGACGGTTCCTATAAGAGCAATCGAAACCGTCAGCCCCAATTGAAACGGACTCAGCCCGTATGCGCGCACAAGACTATCCGTCGTTCCGGAAATAACGGCCGTATCGAAGCCGAAAAGCAGTCCTGCGAGCGCGCCCGCAAACGCGGCCCGGATCAGCTGTCCATTCAATCGCAACGCCGCCTCCGCTTGGCGCTATGTCTGTGCATATTGCCTCATCTGATCGGCCACATATTCCAGAATTTCCGGCGAAAGCTGGGGAATTGCCGAGACGTGCCGCGTCACCCATGTCCCCATCTTTGTTGCCAGTTCCAGCGTCGCCCGCCACGGCCAGCCCTGCGAACGGCCAAAGAGAATCCCGGCGGAAAACGCATCGCCCGCGCCGACGGCATGAATTTCCTGGGTCGTCATTTGCGCCGGTGGCATCGCGATATTCTCACCTTGCGCGAGCGCCAGCGCACCACGTTCCGCGCGGGTGACGACAACAGCCTCGAGCCCAAACTCCTTCAGGAAAAATTCCATGCGCGTCCACATCGAACCTTCGCCCTCGCCAACAGCGCCCAGCCCAAACACTTCGCCCAGTTCCACCATCTCCTGTTCGTTGGCTTTCATCGCCGAACTGAGCCGGCAACTCGCCTCAACAATTTCCCGCGAATAGTCGCGTCTGCCGCTCAACGTGCTGCGCCGCAGATTCATGTCGCAGAGCCGCCACGCACGCCGTGCGCGCTGCACAAACGCGCGAATCATCTCGCGCGATGCTTCCGAGCGCTGCCCCAGGCTCCCAAAGCAAACCGCGTCGCAACGATCTGCAAGCGCATCAGTTGCGGCGCTGGCTCGCAGATAATCCCACGCCACATCCTGCGCAATTTCAAAGCCCGGTTCGCCGTTTCGCACAAAAACGGAGGCCGTCCCCGTCGGACATTCATTTGTTGCGACGTAGTCCGTCGTCATCCCGTTCTCGGCGAGCACCGCCCGTGCCTGCGCGCCGAATTTGTCCGCTCCCAGAGCGCTCACCACAATGCCGCTCCCCAGTTTGAGCGGCGCGAGCAAGTGATGGGCATGAACCGCCACATTTAGCGGCGCACCGCCCAGCGACGCCGATCCATCCTCAAACAAATCGATCAACGCCTCGCCGAGCCCAACGAATTTCAAATCCCGTGCCATAGGTTTTGCCGCGCAGCACGAACGCATGCTTGCGCAGCGCGCCACATTGTCCGCTCCCAGGCAGCGGGAAACAAGGCCATTTAATTCCGCTGAATCACGTTTCATCGCCCGAAAAAGGTCTTAGCAGATTGCGCATCGCACCATCGATGCGCGGTAGCCTCCGGACGTGAAACACCCTAAGCTCTTATTTCGCGAGAAAACTATGGCAATCCTGAACAAAGACGGGCGCGGCGTAGATGTCCTCGGCTCGATGGCGCTGGTGGCGCCGAAGCT
Source organism: Candidatus Acidiferrales bacterium (assembly GCA_035275865.1). GTDB lineage: Bacteria > Acidobacteriota > Terriglobia > Acidiferrales > UBA7541 > Palsa-295. The sequence continues at coordinate 3,869 of DATEME010000095.1, forward strand.
GGACGAATTCCAATTCGTAAAGGTGAACGTCGAAGGCGAAGTCGCGCGCCTCACGCTCGACCGCCCCGACCACAATCTCCTTAACGAGCGCATGCTCACCGAAATCGCCGCCGGCATCAACACGCTCGGCGAGCGCGCCACCATCAAGCTCATCGTACTCGATTCGGCAGGCAAGGCATTTTGCGGCGGCATCGAACTCGGCGAATACACGCAGCGCCGCGTCTTCCAATTGCTTGACTCGTTTCACGCCGCCTTTGCCGCGATGCTCGACACTTCAAAGCCCGTTCTCGTGGTGGTAAACGGCGCGGCCTTCGGTGGCGGCGCAGAGCTCGCAGCACTCGGCGATCTCGTCATCGCGACACCGAAAGCGCGTTTCGCTCAACCGGAAATTCGCCTCGGCGTTTTTCCGCCGCTCGCTGCGGCGGTGCTGCCTTACATCCTCGGTCCCAAGCAAGCGCTCGAACTCGTGCTCACCGGCGAAGCCATGTCCGCTGAACGCGCCCGCGAACTTGGCCTCGTTAACTGGCTCGTGAGCGAAGAGGAATTGCCGCAAAAGGTCGCTGATGTGATCGCCCGCGTAACCGCACAATCCGGCCCTGTCCTCACAATGGCGAAGAAAGCCATTCTCGGCAGCCTAGGCCTTCCGTTGCGAGACGGCGTCCGCAGTTCGATGAAAGTTTTCCTCACCGAGCTTGCCGATCTCGAGGATTCCCAGGAAGGCCTGCGCGCGCTCGTCGAAAAACGCGCGCCAAAGTGGAAGAACCGCTAACCGTCTAGCTTTCGAAGATCACCTGCGCAATCGCGAGATTCCCACTGTGCGTGATCGTCAACGCAATATGCTTCACGCCGAGCCCATCCGCGATTCCGCGCGCCACACCTCGTAACTCTAACGTCGGCTTGCCGCTCGGCTCGCGCACCACTTCTACATCGCGCCAGCGCACCCCCCGCGACCATCCCGTGCCCAGCGCCTTCATTGCCGCCTCTTTTGCCGCGAATCTTCCCGCATAACGCTCGTACGGACTTGCGTACCGCTGGCAATATGCCGCCTCAGCCGGCGTAAAAACGCGCTCGATAAACGCGGCTCCGTGCCGTTTGATCGCCGCTTCGATCCGGTCGATTTCCGCCACATCCAGCCCCAGCCCGACGATCAC
>DATEME010000096.1:0-9392 GCA_035275865.1 Candidatus Acidiferrales bacterium
GAAGTATCCGTATGCGTACCAAGCCACCTGATTCTCCGCGAAAGCTGTCGCCTCCGATTCTCGCAGATGCTTCGGCGCGCGGCCATTTTTCAGGCTTCAGGGCGTGCGCGAAAATCGTTAAAAACCCCCATAAAAAGGGGACAGCTCGCTGGCGAACATCCCGTGCAAGGCGCCCGAACTGCGGAAATCGGCGCGCTGCCGACTCCCCGCCTACCATGACGCTGGCATGACACTGGGACGCTTTCCCAAAAGCGTTCCGAAAGCTCATATCGCACGGAAGGCCCATTTTTATTGGGGAAAAGTGGCGCGCCCGGAGGGACTTGAACCCCCGACCCTCTGCTTAGAAGGCAGACGCTCTATCCAACTGAGCTACGGGCGCAGCGCTTTGTTGATTCTACATCGCTTACCGGGCGGCCCACATCGGTTTTCCGGCCTTCTATGCTATTCCGCCTAGACGGGCCCTTGCTTGGGGCCCACATGGATAGCATTGGTTTCAGGAGATACTATGCTGCTGCGAAAAAGCGGAGCCCGACCTCAGTTCAACTTAAAAGCATATAGCATGTCGTCCGCCGTGCTCACCAGCACGTACTGCTGTCCATCGAGCGTGTAAGTTTCCGCGGCGTTGGAGACCACACCGATACGCGAATGCCACAGGATGTTTCCGTTGGCCGCATTGTATGCGATCAGGTTTCCCCCGCCCGCATCACCCGCGAACACCAGATTCCCTGCCGTGGTGAGCATTCCTTGGGGTCCACCGGTTCCTGCGCCGGCAGGTGGATACTTGTGCTGCCAAACGGTCTTTCCGGTCTTATAGTCGACGGCCAGTATATAGTTGCCAAGACTAGTGATGATCTGTTGCTGCACTCCGCCGTACAGCTGGTTTCGCGGGTCCGCATCCGTCAAGTAATACTCGGAGAAGGTCTCCGCCGCCGGAGTGTAGAAGAGTCCAGTCGCCGGATTGAAAGCCGGCGGCGGCCAATTCGTCGTGCCAATGGAGTTCGGCGAAATGAGAACCCCGCCCTCATCAGCCGCTTTTTCCGGCAACTGAACGGGCTGTCCCTTCTCGTTTACCGATGCCCAATTGACCGTCGGTAAGAGCGCCGATGTCAGCAGATGCTCGCCGGTCACTCGATCCAGAACGAAAAAATAGCCGTTGCGCGTGGCAACAAGCAGCAACTTGCGCGGTTTGCCATTGAAGGGCGCGTCGGCCAGCACCGGCGTGTCTCCGGCGTCCCAATCATGCGTATCGTGCGGCGAGACTTGGTAATACCAGGCCATCTTTCCCGTGTCGACATTGATCGCCACAATCGTTGATGTGTAGAGATTGTCGCCCTTGCGTGCCGCTCCCGTGTACGTAGGCGTCGGATTTCCTGTACCGAAATAATAGAGGTGCAGGTCGGGATCGTAACTTCCCGGCGTCCATGCGTTGCCGCCGCCGTGACGCATGGCGTCCAGATTCGGCCATGTCTCGGATCCCGGATCGCCCATCTTCTCGGGTTCCGTGTACCACTTCCATTGCACGTCGCCTGTTTCCGGATCCACTGACTGGAGAAAACCCGGCGCATCCGCATCATCGCCGGTCCCCACGAGCAGGTGATCACCGATTACGATTGGCGCCATGGTTGAAAAATACCGCTCGTCGAAATCTGCGATCGGTTTATGCCAACGCTCTTTTCCCGTCTTCGCATCGAGCGAAACCAGATAGTCATCGGGCGTCTCAAAGAACAGCCAATTGTGATACATGCCCATGCCGCGGTTGCCGATGTGCGTGGCGCCCTTCGTGCGCCAAAAGTAATGCCAGAGCACGCGGCCCGTGCGGGCGTCTACGGCCCATGCGTTGTCGGGGGCGGACATGTAGAGAGTGCCGTCCACCTGCAGGATTACGCCGACGACACTCGTGCCGTTGAGGCCGCCGACCTGAACAGCTTCTTTCGATTCGCCACCGATGATCGTCGGAATGTCTGCCTGATCTCCAGCGCCGGGAGCGCCGAACGGATAATGCGCACTCCACGCCAACGCCAGATTCTTCACGTTGCGGTCGTTGATCTGCGTCAGCGGGCTGAAACGCCGGCCGGAATAATCTCCCGAATAAGTCGGCCACGAATCGGTGGATTGTTTTGCGAGCGAAGCGGGATCAAGCCCCTGCCCCGCTATGGCGAGTGGAACCGCGACCAGCAGGGCCGCGCATAAAACGTTCCGCAGGCGTGTCATTTCAGGGTCACCAGATAAGCCGTGAGATTGTGAATTTGCACGTCCGTGTATTTGGGCAACAGATCCTTGTGCGCCTGCAAAGGATCGTGCACTTCCACCTTAGGAACATCACCATTGAGTGTGAAACTCCGCTCGCTCCCGTCCGCAGTCTTCAGGGTCACACTGAACTCATCGATCGCAACGAGAGTACCTTCCACTTTTTGACCGTTGGGCGGCGTCACCGTAACCGTCGTCGGCGGGATATTGGCCGGCGCTGCGCCTCGTCCGCCATTCGGCATCAGAAATTTACCTTGCAGCGTGCGCGGATCATACTTGCCGCCGACACGCGCCAAATCGCCGGTCGATGAATGGCACGTCGCGCACTTGCCTGGTCCTTCGAAGAAGGCCTTGCCGGCGGCCGCATCGCCCACCACAGGATTCACAGGAACCGGTGGCCCGCCGCGTCCCAACCCGAGGCTGTGAACGAATGCTGCGATGGCCACGATGTCCGACGGGCTGAGCGTCGCGAATTTTGGCATTCCCTTATCAGAAATGCCGTTTTGCACGACGGTCGTGATGAGTTCGCCGTTCCTGTCGTCCATCACCAATTGATCGCGCAACAGATTGGGACCGCCTTCGCCGCCGCGTGCGTCAGACCCATGACAAAAACTGCAATTCACGCCGAAGAGTTGTTCTCCATGGGCGACAAGAGCAGGATCAGTCGGAGGCCGTTCCGGGAATGCCGGCGCGCCGCGTCCTTGTGCCCCGCCACCCCGGCCACGGCCCGTTACTGCACCGCCCGTGGCAGCGTCGGGCGCAGGCGCTTGCGCCGCAAACAGACAAAACGCCCCGGCCGCGAACAGCCCAATCAACAGAAAAGCGACCTTTCTCACAGAAGCTTTCCTCCCGCGAACACACACCTATTTGCTATTTGGACGCGCCGATACGAGGTTCAGAAAATCGTGCGAACTCACGAGGCTCACACAGGCGCGATTGCTGAACGGGGCGGCCGCAGTTCTAGTGCAGGTCGAACACGGTTAACGCGCACAGAATTGTCGCCGCCACGGTGAAACGTATGGCCCCGATCACACTGCATCGGAAATTCGGGCACTACGACAGCAGAACGCGGCGCATGTAATCGATATTCATTTTTAGCGCTTCCTGATTGTTCGCCGCTCCTTGATGACCTGTTTGCTCAACGATGAAAGCGATGTTGTAGTTGTTGTCTCGCACGAACTTCAGCATCGTGTCGACGTGAAGAACGCCCGTTCCGATGTCGACTGGCATACGATCCTGATTCGCATCGCGAACGTGAAGATGCGTGATGCGCTCGGGGTGCGCCTTTAAGTATGCGAGCGGATCGTTGCCCCCGTCGAAATAGTGGCCAATATCCAAATTGACCATGAACAGCGGAGACATACTCAAGAGTTTCGCCAGGCTCTCCGGGCTGGAGACTTCATTCGGATCTTGCGACAGCTGGTGCGTGTGGAACGCAGGCCGAATCTGATATTTCTCCGCGTATGGCACGATGCGAGGGCCCATCGCGACGCGAGTCTGATTGGTGCAGAACTTGTCGACCGATAGCGCTTGCATGTGGCGGAAGACGGCGTCGATCTCAGGCTCGGTGAAATCGTCGCCAATGGTCATCACATAGGAATAAAGGTCTAGCCCCGCGTCATCGAATTTCTTGCGGATCTCGCGGAAACGATCGAGCGGCGCGTTGAGCCGCCATTGGCGAAGTTTGTCGCGTTCGACGGTGTACTCAGGCGTAATGGTGTTGGGCACCTGGCCCCCAACGCCGCAGGGCCCGGCGCCTCCACCTCCACGTCCCCCAGCACCGCGACCGGGTGCCGCACCCGGCGTGCCAGCGCCCGCAGCTCCTGCTGGTGCTCCAGCGCCGCGGCCTGCTCCACGACCGCCGCCGGGTCCTCGACCGCAAGGGCCACCCATCGGCGGTTCGATCAGAGTGTTGACAAGCTCGACGTGGCCCGCTCCGGTGGCGATCGACTGTCGAATGACAACGTCGATTACATCCTGTCCGGGGTCGGCATTAAACGGGCCGTAAGCTCCAGTAATTCCTCCCAACTTGACGCCGCGCACGGTGGCGTCACTCTTGGCGTCCGCCCTTAACGGAAAGCCCTCCAGCAATGAGAGGGATAAACCGGCTAACGCCACCTTGCCAAATTCACGTCTGGAATACATAGGCCTGCCTTTCTGGTTGTCAAAGTGCCTTGAACTAGCGTCGATACAGGAAGCACGCGACGAGTTCGGAGACTTTTGAATCCGACTTCACCGGCAGCAAAGCGCTGCACGTTATTGCGTGAGCGGCTTGCCGGTGATCGGCGAGATCAGCGTGCCGCCCAGGAATTTCACGCGCTCCGCGTCGAACGCGTTGCACCCGATCGCCGGCCGCGGTTCGTACTTGTCGCTCTGTTTGTAGTAGCGAAACTCGTAAGTGTGCGGCGTCTTATAGACCTTAGGGTCGATCCAGGTAAAAGTGATATCGAGGACGTTGCCATTGCTGACGAGCTTGTAGTGCTCAACCAGGTGGGCGTCAGCACTACGGTAACCGCCGCCGGGAATCAGCGTCATGCCGTGATCAGGATTGAAGCCCGTGGTATCCACCACGAGCGCGTCGCCTTCCCAATGTGCGATCGAATCGCCGTTCGCGGAAGGGTCCCATATGTCGGCGTTTGGATGCTCACTACGATCCAGGTAGAGATGCCGTGCTGCCGCAACCGTCGACTCCGGCGAGATAACGATTTCCCTGCGACCCTGGCGAATGTCCAGCGGGCGCGAAACTCCCATCAGGAACGGCATGCCCAGTTGATTGCACCACTGGATAGCCTTGTCGGTCTTCTTCTGCTCGGCGGCTAAGACTTCCTTCGTTACGCCGGGGGCCAAATCGGCAGGCGGAATCCTTTCGCTATCGAAGGAGAGCTCCCAATAGCCGCTCAGGTCATGTAGATCCACGGGTTTCTGGGGCTGGCTGTTCCCGCCACGCCCCTGCGCGAACAGAATTGTCGCGCCGCCGACGACTGCTAGGACCCCGGCCATCAAACGCATAATCCGTGGACTCGCTATCACTTGTGCCCCTCCAACACGCCTACTTCTGCTCAGGCGGAACGATCGATTGATACGAGAGTGGGTCCGCTGCGTCGTTCCAGTCTTCCGTGACGTAGCTGCCCTTGGGCAATCGTTCGAAGCTGATGTCGTAGATGAGCGGCTTTTCGTAAATTTCCGGGTCGTCCCACTTGTAGTGAATGGTAAGGCGTTGGCCATCCGCGGAAAGGTCAAACGTTTCGGTTAAGTGCGTATGGGGACCCTTGTAGCCGCGACCAAAGCTCGTCATGCCCGGCGCGAAGTCCGTCGTGTCGACCACAAGTTTGCCGTTTTCGTAATGACCAAGCGAATGCCCGGCACTGTTGAGCACAAATTCGGATGGATCGGGGTGAGAGCGTCCATCCACGAAGATGTGCCGACCTGGGCCGGAACCTTCACGGGTAATCAAAATCTCATTCTTTGTTTGCACCAAGAAAAAGGGCGCGGAGTTGATATCAACTCCCACACCAAAGCCGCCCCCGCCGCCCCCACGGGCCCCGGGCTGGTACACGACGTAAGGCTGTCCGGCTTGGTGCGGGGCCGTCGCTGCCCCGTTACCGCTTAAACCTTCATCCATATCGGGAGGAAGAAGCTTCGCATATTGCGGGGTGAGTTCGGCCTTGGGAAACATTAGGTCAATACCGTGATAGCTGCCTCCGCCGCCGGTATCGAGGCGCAACCACCCACCTTCCAAATCGGGAATCGTGCCGGCGTCCTTCTGTTGCGTTTGAGCCGCAGTGGCAAGCAAAACCACGACGGCAAGTGCCGCTATTTGGAAGAGTTTCATAAGCCGCCCTCCATGGAGGTCAAGACGAGCCCGCATGAACCTCTCATATCGAACGGTTTGGCGCTGGAGTCAAGTAGTGTACGGCTGCTCCACCGTACTGTACTTGCGGGCGCACGGGCGGAGGGGTTACCGTGGCGCACGTTCCATCATTACCGTGGCTCTAGGAGTGCGAATGGATAAGACGCATCGGCGCGGTGGTGTTCGTGGAGTGTTCGGCGTGCTCTCTCTGGTTATGGTAGTGGGTTTCTTCGCAGGATCATCGAGCTCGGCGCAAGCCCCCGAAGGAATATCCATGGCTCGACCTGCGCCGGTGCCGCGCGATGCCGCCGGTCATCCGGATATTTCCGGGTATTGGGAGCTGCGATATGACAGCCGGAGCGTGCCGCCTGCATCCTTGACCCAGGATGCAGTTTCCAAGGAGGCGGAGCAAAGGCAGCACGACCTGCTTGCCCTTCGGTTTTGCGCATTAGTGGGAGTGCCCGAAGTTATGGAGGACGGGGCTACGCTGGATATTCGTCAAGGCGGGAAAGTTATCGGCATGCTTGCCAAAAGCCCTTCGTCAGTGAGGTACATCTATATGGATGGACGGAGCCATCCGGCCAAAGATGAAATCGACCCCGTAACGAATGGAAATTCGATCGGCCATTGGGAAGACGACGCGCTTGTGGTCGATACGATCGGTTTCAGCGACCGCGGCATTACAGCGATTCCCGGCGGCGGCTTCCGCACTCCCGATTCGCATCTTGTCGAGCGGTTTCATCTTCTCAACGGCGGCGCGATTCTTTCGGTCACGTCGACGTGGGACGACGCGAAGGTTTTCACAACGCCTCACAGCTATGAGTTTCGCTATTACAAAGTCTCTCAAATCGGGTTGCCGCTTCAGTATGGCTGCAGCGCAAACGATCAGGACCGGGCCAAATTTATTATGTCGGCGATGCAGAATTCCAATACCCCACAATAAGGCGCGAGGGATTGCGGCTGGAGGTTGCTATGACAAAGTTTGCAAACGTTAGCCGTTGGCTGTTTGCGGCGGCCGGTTTCAGTTTCGCGATTTTACTTGGCTTGTCGATACGTTCGACTTTGGCGCAAGCTCAGTCAAGCCAAGCCGCCGGTCCCTCCACTGATATTTCGGGGCTGTGGCTCGTCCACGATCCGGGCTCAGGCGATTGGTCTTCCTTCTTCGACAATGTGCCTAAGCCGGCCATTCTGCCGGAAATTCAGAAAATGAACGACGAAGAGAACGCGCGCGTGGCCGCGGGCAACGTCGTGAGTACGGGCGGCCGCGGTCCCAACTGCCCCGCCGGGAATTTGCCGATGATGATGGCGTCTTCTCCGCCGTTGAACATCGTGCAATCAAAGGATGAGGTGCTGATCGGAAGTGAAGCCAGCCGCGGACGCATCATTTACACGGATGGCCGGCCACACCCGGATGCGGCCGGCTTAAAGACGCTCAATTCCGGCGATGGCCATTCCATCGGGCGTTGGGAAGGCGACACGTTGGTTGTGGATACGATCGGCTTTCCGGCTCGAACTTGCGATACACGGTGGCCCGTGATGCGCGTGCCGGGCGGCGGACGCGCGAAAGATACGACTCATCTCACCGAACGGTACAAGCTGATCAATGGAGGAAAACAGCTTTCCGTTACGTTTACGTGGGAGGATCCGACGATTTATCTGAAGCCGCACACGTATTCGTACGCGTATGACTTGGTTGAAAACGGGCTGCCTCTTGAAGGTGGGAACGACGTGACCGACTCTGACCTGCTGAAGCAGGCTCAAGGCCGCGGCGGAGCGCCACGCTACTGATCGGGCGCTCCCCTAGCAATTGCGATTAGAACTGGCTGCGGCTCTTTATTTTCATAGAGTTACATCGTTTCCTAATTCTTGGCAGTTGCGATTAGAATCGCTCTGTTGGCCCATATATACACTCGCCTCGGTGCCCTTCGGCGCGATTCACGCCCATCGTAATGTTAATACCTCCTACTCAGGATGGCGGCGCAGGTCGCGATTTTCTTCCTGTGCAAAGCAGCAGGGCCGTCGTGCGACTTACCTCCAGGCTAGCGTTTGCGCTCATTGATCCGGTGCATCGCTGACGCCGCCGCTGTGTTCATAAGGGGCGGCGTCGCTGGCATCACAGCTATCTTCGAACGCGTAAGTATCAGGCGGCATTTTGTGATAGACGAAATAGTACGAATGCGGCTTGACGAAGACCATGGGATCGTCCCAAGTGAACGTTATTTGGAGATGCTGGTCGTCGATAAGCTTGAATCGTTCCACCAGATGCGAATGGGCGCCGCGGAAGCCTCCGCCCGGGATTTCCGGATGCCCCTTTGCGGAAAAATTCGTCGTGTCGACAACTAGTTCGTTACCCTCCCAATGACCAACTGAGTGGCCATTTGTCGTCGGCACAAACTGGTTTGCGTCGGGATGACTACGGCCGTCCAGATAAATGTGGCGTGGCGCGGAATTCTGCTCCGAGAAGATCCCGATTTCGTCCTGAGTCTGGACGATATTGATCGGGGGAGACTGCCCCATGATGAACGGCATTCCCAAGTAATTGCACCAGCGCGAGGCGTAAACAACGACCCTCCCTGCCGCGCGCTCGTCGGCCATTTTCTTGTCGCGCGCTATCGCTGCGGGCGTAAGGTCGCCGGGCGTGACATGGCGGGTGTTATAGGCGAGCTCCCAAAAGCCGGAAAAATCCGACGCCGCCTGGGCTTTCGTGGCCTCGGAAGCTGATTGGCTGGTTTGCGCGCGAGCTGAACGCGTGACGGTGACGACGGTCAGCGTGGCACCTAATAACAGCACTAGACCGAATCCCCACGTCCCGCGCACGAAAAAACGCTTCATTGCGTCACTCCTTCGATTCCAGTCGACATCACTTCACCGGCATCGGAGACTGCGTAAGAAATTGGCCGCGCTCCTGGTCGTTCGAGTCGCAAAAGCTCTCGCCTGCGTTGTAGCCTCGCGGTACGCGGTAATAGCGAAACGCATAGGTGTGCGGCTTCGCAAAAACTTTCGCGTCGTCCCATGTGAAGGTGACCTCGAGTTCTTTGCCGCCCTCAACGAGTTGGTAGCGTTCTTTCAGATGGGAAGTCGGCGTCCGAAAACCTCCGCCTGGAAGGCTTGTATATCCTTCATCATTGAAGCCGGTCGTATCGACAATGAGCGTGTCGCCTTCCCAATGCCCGATGGAATTTCCGTTGCGGACTGTGTCAAACGTGAGCGGGTCAGGATGCGATTTGCGATCCGTGTAGATATGGCGAACGGCGGATGGGGTCTCTGAAACGATGACGATTTGTGTTTGGCCCTG
>DATEME010000097.1:0-10526 GCA_035275865.1 Candidatus Acidiferrales bacterium
TGCAAAAAGCCGTCGACGCGCTGAAAGCGCGTGCTGTGGCCGCGGATTACAAGCTTCCCATCGAAATTCACGTCGGGAAAAATGGAAAACGTCAGGCGAATCTGTATGATCCAGATGGCACGCGCGTCGAGCTGATGGAACGGGACACCGTGGACGGTAAACCAGTGCCTCCTTCGACGGCCCCGCCGCGACACTAACAGCAATGGCTCAAAACTTTTCTTTTCCATCAAGGAGCGAACCACATGAACCTGCCGCCTTCGCGACGTAGATTTCTCGGCACTCTGGGCAGCGCGGCTGCCGGCGCGGTGCTGGCGCGGTCGGCCGCTGGTATGACGCGTGCCGGATTCGGAGTTGACGCGGCTGTCGCAACACCGGGCATACGCATCGGATACGCCTCTATCACGTGGGGCGGCAAAGCGGAGCAGGCGATCGACGATATCTCCTCCCTCGGCTATGCCGGAATTCAACTGCGCAGTGACGACATAAAACAATTTCAACCAGCCGCGTTGCGCGATGAACTGCATCGCAAGAATCTCGAGTTCGTGGCGCTATCGAGCGGCAACGTTCACATCGATCCCTCGTCGCATGACAGCGACATTGCCGCTCACACATCCCACGCAACCTACATGCGCGAGGCAGGCGGCCATTATCTCCAAGTCCTCGACCAGGAACCCGGCCGGAGCGATTTCTCCGCAGCCGATTACAAATACTTCGGCAGCGTTCTGACCGACCTCGGAAAACGGACGTCGGATGTCGGCATCCCGCTCGTCTATCACAATCACCTCAACTCCGTCAGCGAGCATCCCGAGGGGCTCGCGCGCGTATTTGACGCAGTCGATCCGAAATACGTGAAGCTTCTCTTCGATATCGCTCACTATCAGGCGGGGGGCGGCGATCCGGTGAAGGGAATTGCGCAGTACACGGATCACATCGCCCTCCTTCACATCAAGGACCTTGGTAAGCCTTTTGATCTGCCAGCCAACAATCCCCGGCGTCTCGAGGATTTTGTCGAACTCGGCCGCGGCAACGTGAACATTCCCGGCGTTTTCGAGGCGCTGCGTCAAATCAAATTCCGCGGCTGGGCCATCGTCGAGCTGGATAGCGAGAACGACAAATCGCGGACGCCCAAAGAGTCGGCGGGGATCAGTAAAAAATACCTCAAACAAAAACTAGGCATCGACATCCAAGGCTGAAAAGGTTCCGACATATTTCCTGAGCCGCAGCGAAGGTTAACCAGCCTTTTGTCCCGACGCGAAACCTCTGCCTTGAGGGCAAATCGTCGCACAGAAAGCGAAAATAATTGCGCTAGCGGCTAGGCACCGTGCCGTAAGTCCCTTGTTTTCCTGGTGCTGTGGTCGGCGAGAGGATTGCTCGCATTACGTCACGGGTGTGCATGCAAATGCTCCGCATTAGATCGAGTCAAAAATATTTTACGGAAGACGAAGTGGCCAGCTTGACGGGAATCTGCTCGCAACATCTGCGCGATCTTGCAAGGGCAAAGCGGATAGGAACGATCGCAAGCGCCGTGGTGGCGGGAATGCGAGCTGAAAGCCGCCTGTTCTCGAATTCCGACCTGGCAATTCTGGCCTCGCTTCAGCCGCGCTGCGAGCACAACGGTTCCGTCTAGATACTCGCTGACAGTCTGCCGGATCTGTGTCGCTAATCGCGCCGACGAAGATTGAGGTGCTTATCCCGTCGGCTCTCAGTGCAGCGGCTGACTAAATCGTCCGCGTAACCTTCGTCAGGGAGCGCGGTTTATCGGGATCGAGGCCTTTGATCACCGCGAGGTGTCCGGCGAAGAGCTGCGCGGGAATAATGTAGGGAATCGGCGTGTAAAGGTCCGCGAGTTCGTTGCGGAAATTCGTTGTCCATGCCAGCTGGACGCATCGCGCCGTCTTCGAAGCGATTCTTTTGTTTCTCGAATCCGTAATCACCAACGTGTCCGCTTTCACGCCCTCGAGGCGCTCCAGAACCGTCACGATAGAAGGTCCTGTCACTCCCGGCGGAGCAAACACAAACGCCGGCAACGAATTTTCCAGCAGTGCGACCGGTCCATGCATTAAATCCGCCGCGGAAAAGCGCCCCGTGAGCACGTAGCTCGTTTCCATCATTTTCAGCGCAAATTCGAGGGCGTTCGCATAGTTCAGGCCGCGTCCTACCGTAATGCTGCGATTCATGAAGCGGTAGCGCGGCGCCAATTCCGCAATCGTCTTTTCCGTGCCGAGCGCGTTTGCCGCGCAGCCCGGAAGCCGCCGCAAATCCTCAAGCTCCACATTTCCACCGAGCGCGTGAGCGAGCAGGTAAAGCGCGAGGAGTTGGCCGGTGTAGGTTTTTGTGGCGGCAACGCTTTTTTCTTTCCCAGCGCGAACGAGAATCGTCTGCGCAGCGATCTTTGTCATCGCGCTATCAGGTTCATTGGTTATCCCAATTGTGAAGGCGCCGCCCTTCCGCGCATCTTCGAGGACGGCATTCACGTCCGTAGACTCGCCCGACTGGGAAATTCCCACGACGGCGAAGCCATCGAGATTCACGCGGCTGTGGTAGAGCGTCACAACAGAAGGCGCAGCCAGCGAGGCGGGGATTCCGGTCGTAATCTCGATGAGATAGCGGCCGAATTCCGCTGCATTGTCAGACGTCCCGCGCGCAACGATCTGAATCATTCTCGGCGGGTGCGCCTCGAAATACTCGCGGAGTGCCTGCGCGCTTCGCAGCCCCGTTCTTAGCGTTCTTTCCAGCGCATCGGGCTGCTGCCGAACCTCTTCCAGCATTTTTGACATTGGCATCCGCCTGGGTGGCGTAGTTTAAAATCGGCCTTCGAACGCGTTGCGTACTCAAATCCGCGCGTAAGATACTACACGATTCTCGCGGCCGATTGCCGCATGGCGGTTTGCGCGCTGAGTCCGGCGCGATGCAGATTGTCGCAACTTCGTCCCCCGAATTCAGTACAATCGCTCTTCATATTCGAGGCTACGATTCGTATGAGCCGCCCGCCATTTAAAGGGAATGAAAAACGCTCAAGAAATAACGGGAATGGAGGCAGCATGCGAGGTTCTGCTATTTCACGGCGTTTCCTTCTCGTGCTGTTTTTAGTCGCGACGATGCCCGCCGCTCGCATACACGCCCAAGACCGCTCCCAAGGCCGCTCGATGGTGATTTCGCAAGGCGGCATCGTCGCGGCGGAAAATCCCTTGGCGGCGCAGGCGGGCGCGCAGATTCTCGCCCAGGGTGGGAACGCCGTTGACGCCGCCGTCGCGACGAACGCTGCGATGGGCGCGATTGAGCCGATGATGAACGGCATGGGCGGCGACCTTTTCGCAATTGTCTATGACGCGAAAACAGGGAAGCTTTACGGAATCAACGCCAGCGGCTGGGCGCCAGCGGGCCTCTCGATCGAATTTCTCAAAAGCAAGGGCATCACAGAAATGCCCACGCTCGGCATTCAGGCCGTCACAGTTCCGGGCGTCGTCGATGGCTGGTCAAAATTGCTAACCCGCTTCGGCACGAAGGATTTCGCTCAAGTTCTCGCCCCGGCGATTTATTACGCGCGCGAGGGCTTTCCCGTTCCCGAATGGGATGCCGCCTATTGGGCAGACGAGGTTAGCAAACTTAAAGAAGACAAGAATGCCGCAGCGACGTTTCTGATCGATGGGCAAGCACCGAAGGTCGGTGAAATCTTTCGCAATCCGGACCTCGCGCGTTCGCTCGAGTTCGTTGCTTCCGGCGGCCGGGACGCATTCTACAAGGGCGAACTCGCTAAGAGGATCGTCGCGCGCTCAAAGGAACTCGGCGGCACAATGACGGCCGAAGACCTCGCGGATTATTCGAGCCAATGGGTCGAGCCGATTTCCACCACATATCACGGCTGGACAATATATGAGCTGCCGCCAAACGGGCAGGGAATTGCCGCGCTCGAAATGCTCAACATGATGGAAAAATTCCCGCTCGCGAAGTACGGTCAAAACTCCGCTGACGCACTCCACGTGATGATCGAAGCGAAAAAGCTGGCCTATGCCGACCTGCTGCGTTACGTGGCCGATCCCAAATTCAGCAACGTTCCCGTGGCGGGAATGCTCTCGAAGCAATACGCTGCGCAACGCGCCGAGTCAATCGATATGGCGAAGGCTAAATGCAATGTGCCGCCGGGCGAGCCGCAATTATCGCCGCATGGAGACACTACGTATCTCACCGTGGTCGATCATGACGGCAACATGGTCTCGCTGATCCAGAGCAACTATCATGCGTTCGGTTCGGGTGTGGTCGCGGATGGTACTGGCTTCGTCTTGCAGGACCGCGGAGGTCTTTTCAGCCTCGATCCTAATTCTCCCAATAAGCTCGCGGGCCACAAACGCCCGTTGCATACGATTCTTCCCGGTTTCATGATTAAGGGCGAGGAGCGCATCGCCTTCGGCATTATGGGCGGATTCAATCAGTCACAGGCGCACGCGCAATTCGTCTCCAACGTCGTCGATTTCGGCATGAACATTCAGGCCGCGATGGAAGCTCCACGTTTCACGAAGCTCACTTTTTCCGGATGCGACGTCGAAATGGAAAACCGAATTCCGGAGAGTGTGCGCGACGATCTCGCCAAGCGGGGCCACGAAATCAAGTTGCTTGGCGCCTACGCATCAGACACGGGCGGTGGCCAGGCCGTACTCCGCAACTCCTCTACCAGAGTGAACTTCGGCGCATCCGACCCGCGCAAGGACGGCGCGGCAATTCCGCAGCCGATTCCGTCGAAATAACAAGCGGGCGATTTTCTAACACCGGAGCCGCGTGGAAACGTATTTCAGTGAAGTCGCTGCTTGCCGCGCCCTCGCGCCTAGACTCCGATTTTTCTCCGTGCTCGGCTTTTCGATTGATTTCCCCGCGCGAATTTTGCCAGACTAAACGCCGTGATCGGCTTAGTTCATTACGCAAAAGAACCGCATTCTGTTGAACTGCGCGACGTGCCCGAGCCTGAATTCGGCGAAGAAGACGTCCTCTTTGCCGTGCAGGCCGTCGGAATCTGCGGCAGCGACCTTCATCAGTACGCAGGCACGCAAAGCTGGCCGGTAAATTTTCCGGTCGTGCTCGGACACGAATTCGCCGGCGTCGTCGCGAAAGCAGGGAATCGCGTCCGCGGCTTCAAAGAAGGCGACCGCGTCGTCAGCGAAACGGCCGCCGTCCTTCCCCTCGACTCCGCCTTCATACGCCAGGGTCTTTACAATCTCGATCCGAAGCGGCTCGGCTTTGGCTACGGCGTCAACGGCGCAATGGCGCCGTTCGTCCGCGTCCCCGCGCGCTGTTTGCACTCCGTGCCTGCGGGCCTCGCCTTCGAGATTGCCGCGCTCACAGAACCCTGCAGCGTCGCCTACAATGCCGTCTGCGTCCATTCGCACATTCGCCCCGGCGATTCGGTCGCCGTCATTGGTCCGGGACCAATCGGCTTGCTCTGCGCGCTAATGGCCAAACTCTGCGGTGCAGGCCATCTCGCCGTGATCGGCATCCCCGCTGACGCGAAGCGCCTCGACGTCGCCAAAAAAATCGGTGCGGAGACGACTCTCGGCGGGCATAACGAAAACGTCCACGAATGGGTGAAGAATTTCGGCGATGGCCATGGCCTCGATCTCATCATCGATGCCGCCGGCGTTTCCGCCTCTCTAAAACTGGCGCTCGACGTCGTCCGCCCCGCCGGCCGAATCACAAAAGTCGGTTGGGGACCGCAGCCGCTGAATTTCTCCCTCGATTCGCTCGTGCAAAAAGCGGTCACTCTGCAAGGCAGCTTCTCGCACAACTGGCCGATCTGGGAAAAGGTGATCTCGCTGCTCGCCAGCGGCAAACTTCAGCTCGACCTGATCCTCAACCGCATCTCGCCGCTCGCCGATTGGCGCGAGTCCTTCGAAAAGATGCACTCCGGCGAGATCGTCAAAGGCGTCCTCAAGCCATGACGCGAGTGCATGCAGTTTTGCTCGCGCCAGTCAGTGGTCCTCGACGGGCGCATGATAAGAAAGACGGAAGAGGGGTCCTTCGCTTCGCTGAGGATGACCTGCTTTTTGTTTGTTTTCCGCATACGAACAAGCATCAGTCTCCATGCGCCTGAAAGACAAAGTCATTCTCGTCACCGGCTCGACCAGCGGGATCGGCGAAGGCATGACGCGCCTCTTCGCCCGCGAGGGAGCTCGCGTTATCGTCCACGGCATCAAAATCGAAGACGCGAAAGCATCCGCCGCCGAAATCGAAAAATCTGGGGGCCAGGTAACGGCCATAGCCGGCGATCTCCAGACTCCCGCAGTGCCGGCGCGCCTCATCGACGAGGCCGCCACAAAATGGGGGCGCCTCGACGCGCTCGTCAACAACGCCGCCACCACCGCGCGCGGCAATCTCGACAACACCGACGCCGCCGAATTCGACCGCATCATCGCGATCAATCTGCGCGCGCCGTTTCTGCTCATCAAAGCCGCAATGCCGCTTTTCCGTAAACAAGGCGGCGGCCGCGTGATCAACATCGGCTCTGTCAACGCTTACTGCGGCGAACGCAATCTCCTTGCTTACTCCATCAGCAAGGGCGGCCTGATGACGCTCACGCGCAATCTCGCCGACGCGCACGGCGCCGAGGGACTCCGCATTCAGCAATTCAACGTCGGCTGGACGCTCACCAAAGCCGAATACGAAATCAAAAAGAAAGACGGCCTCCCGGACGATTGGCCGTCGCAGCTTCCAAAGCACTACGCGCCCTCGGGCCGCCTGCTTTCGCCGGAAGACATCGCCTGGGCCGCAGTCTATTTTCTCTCGGACGAAGCTCCGCTCGTAAACGGCGCCGTCCTCGACTTCGAACAATTTCCGCTGGTTGGCCGGAATCTCCCGAAGCAGCTATGAAACCGAAACTCGCCGCATTCCCGAAGGCTTTCATGGACGATCTCTGCGTTCATCGCACGATGACGCTTTCGCAATGGATCGACCTTGCCGCGACGCTCGGCGTCGAAGGCCTCGAGTTCTACACCGGTTTTGTCGAAGACGATCCCGATTTTCTCAAGAAAACGAAGGGCGCGCTCGAAAAGCACAATCTCGCGATGCCGATGTTCTGCTGCTCGCCCGATTTCACGCAACCCGATCCTGCTCTCCTGCAAGCCGAAATCGATCGCGAAAAGCGCATGATCGAAATCACCGCCTTTTTCGGCGGCCGCTTCTGCCGCGTCCTCTCCGGCCAGCGCCGCGTGGGATTATCCCGCGCCGACGGCGTCGCGCAAGTGGTCCGCGTGATCAAGAGCATTTTGCCCTTTGCGGAGAAGCACGGCGTCGTCCTCACGATGGAAAATCATTACAAGGACAATTACTGGCAATATCCCGAGTTCGCGCAGAAGATGGACGTCTTCGCCGAAATCGTCGACCAGATCGATTCGCCCTGGTTCGGAGTGAATTACGATCCCTCGAATGCATTTCTTGCGGGCGACGATCCTCTCGCGCTGCTCGATCGCGTGAAGCATCGCGTCGTCTCCATGCACGCCAGCGATCGCTATCTAAAAGTTGGCACGCTCGAAGATTTGCGCAAGGAAGAAGATTCCGTTGGCTACGCCAGCCGCCTCGCACACGGCGTAATCGGCAAAGGCCTCAACAATTACGACGCAATTTTCTCCACGCTGAATTCCGTCGGCTTTCACGGCTGGATTTCCATCGAAGACGGCATAGACGGCATGGAAGATTTGCGCGAGTCCGTGAAATTCCTGAAATCAAAAATTACCGAACACTTTGCGCCCTGACAAATGAAAACTATCGTCCAAATTTCGCTCGATATAATCAACATTCCCGAAGCGCTCGACACCGCTCGCCTCGCCATCGGCTGCGGCGTCGACTGGCTCGAAGCCGGCACGCCGCTGATCATCGCCGAAGGCATGAACGGCGTCCGCGCGCTGCGCCGGGAATTTCCGGGCGTGCCCATCGTCGCCGACCTGAAAACAATGGACGGCGGCTGGCTTGAGGCCGAAATGATGGCCAAAGCCGGCGCGACGCACGTCGTTGTGATGGAACGCGCTCATCCCGAAACAGTAAAAATGGTCGTGCGCGCGGGAAAAGATTTCGGCGTGAAAGTGATGGGAGATAATCTCGGCGCGGAGGATATGGTCGCCGCCGCGAAACGCCTCGAAGATCTCGGCTGCGATTTTGTCGTTCACCACATCGGTTATGACGAACGCCGCGGCCTCGCTGCGGCAGGGAAGCCGTGGCCGAGCCCGCTCGATCAGTTGCGCGAAGTGGTTGCGGCGGTTAATGTGCCGGTGCAGGCCGTCGGCGGTCTCTCCGTCGAGCAAGCGGTTCGGACGCCTGAATACGGCGCTCCGCTCGTCGTGCTCGGCGCACCGCTCACGATCGACGCCGATTCATTCAAAACTGCATCGGGAAATTTGGAGGATAAACTGCGGTTGGTCTGCGAAAAGGTCCATGCCTACGGCGAGGTCGGGAAGGTCTAATCGCTCTCTGCAGACTGGCACTCTAATGTGTGAGGCGGGAAGGCTCAGTCCCTATTAAGTTCTTCGCCCGAATTGCGCCGTAACATGCGGCACACACAAGTCTGAACGTTGCAAAAGCGCTCTCGTCATCCCAGCCGCCATGCTCTCTACGGAATTGTTCGCACGCCGAACACCACGCGTCCGGAGGGTCAGAAACATCGTCAAGATCGCAAAAGAATCCAAGGCGTTTGCCTGAAATCAAATGGTCACATACAAACGCTTCACGGTTATCCCCGTGAATCTCACAACTAACCATTCTCGGAGCCGCTTGTTGGAACGAATGACCATCCATCTCGTCTAATCATCTCCTGCGTAACTAGACCGAATACGAAACAGTCGGATCGTGTTTCCTTGTTGGCGTTGCTGCCGCGGACTGCTGCGTCGCCGGCACGCGCGTTGAAGTGCCACGCCGCATCGCTACGGCGCCGGTCCGCACCACCTCGAGCAATCCAAATGGCGTAAGAATTTCGAGCAGCCGATCGACTTTCTCTTCGCCGCCCGTCATCTCCACCGTGATTGAATCCATCGCAATATCCAACACGCGCGCCTTGAACACATGCGCGATATCGAGAATTTGCGAACGCGTCTCCTGCGGCGCGCTCACTTTGATCAACGCCAAGTCGCGAATGAGCGACGGCTTGTTCGTAATATCGTCCACGAGCAGCACGTTCACGAGCTTATAGACGTTCGCCTCGATGCGCCGCACCTGATCGGCATCGCCCTCGACGACGATCGTCATCCGCGAAACGTCCGGCTTTTCCGTTCGCCCCACTGTGAGCGAATCGATATTGAAATTCCGCCGCCTAAACAGCGACACGACGCGCGAGAGCACGCCCGGCTTGTTTTCCACGTAAACCACCAATGTATTCAGCATGATTTTCCTCTTCCGACATTCTCAATTTCGGTGCGTCCGCTCAGTCACAAATCAAGAGCGATCCTTCGCTTCGCTCAGGATGACGGATTTTCGAGTGAGATATTGAAAGCGACTGATGTAGCCACTCTCCGCACAATCACTCGTCTTCCGCCGTTTCCACCAGCGGATTCGGCCGCCGAATCATCTCGTGCAGCGAGGCGCCCGCCGGCACCATCGGATAAACGGTGTCTTCCTGCTCCACTTGGAAATCGATCAGCACCGGTCCTTTGTGTTCACGCGCAGCTCGCACGGTCGGCACTACGTCCGCGCGCTTGTTCACCGCAATGCTGCGAATGCCAAACGCCTCGCCCAGCTTCACGAAGTTCGGGCTCAGCAAAGGCGTCGCTTCATAGTTGCGGTCATAGAAAAATTCCTGCCACTGCCGCACCATTCCCAGGTACCCGTTGTTGATAATCGCGATGTTCACCTTCAGGTTTTCCTGAACGATCGTCGCCAGCTCCGCCATCGTCATCTGGAATCCGCCGTCGCCCGCCACGACCCACACATCCGCTTCAGGACGCGCCACCTTCGCTCCGACTCCCGCTGGCAGCGCGAATCCCATCGTTCCCAATCCGCCCGACGTGATCAGCGAACGAGGCCGCTCGTGCTTGTAATATTGCGCTTCCCACATCTGGTGCTGGCCGACGTCCGTCACGATGATCGCGTCATGATCGCGCGTTTCGTGCCAGAGATCGTTGATCACGTGCGCCGCATAAAGATGCCCGCTATCCGGCAAATTCTGAATATCGCGCACCGCCGAATCGCCCTTCAGCTTGCGGACGTGATCGATCCATTCGCTGTGATTTGCCGCTTCGAGCTGCGGCAGCAATTCCTTCAAAATGTCACGCAGATCGCCCACGAGTGCCACGTCCACTTTCACGTTCTTGTTGATTTCAGCCGGATCGATATCGATATGAATTTTTTTCGCATTCTGCGCGTACGTCTTCAGGTTGCCCGTCACGCGATCGTCAAATCGCATCCCGAACGCGAGCAGCAAATCGGCGTCCTGAATCGCCGAGTTCACCCATGCCTCGCCATGCATGCCCATCATGCCGAGATTGAGGAAGTGCGAAGCTGGCAGGCCGCCGAGTCCGAGCAGCGTCATCGCCACGGGAATGCAGGCTTTTTCCGCA
>DATEME010000098.1:0-10255 GCA_035275865.1 Candidatus Acidiferrales bacterium
GTCTCGGACTGCAGATTTCGGTCCTCAATGCCAGTACACCGGGAGAAATAGAGGCGGCCTTCGCAACCCTGGTGCGCGACCGAGCCGACGCCCTGTTCGTGGCGCCTGACGCTTTCTTGATCAGCCGCGGCGTGCAATTGGCGACGCTCGCGGCACGCCATGGAATATCCGCAGCCTATTCCGCTCGCGAGAACGTCGAGGCTGGCGGGTTGATGAGCTATGGGACAAATATCGTCGAGATGTATCATGAGGTCGGGTTTTATACCGGTCAAATCCTCAAGGGTGCTAAGCCCGCTGACTTGCCGGTCGTGCACCCGACACGATTAGAGCTAGTGATCAATCTCAGGACAGCGGGAGAGCTCGGCCTGACAGTCCCACCATCAATCCTGCTGCGCGCCGACAAGGTGATCGAGTGAACCGGCGCACGTTCATCACGCTCGTCGGCGGGGCGGCGGCGTGGCCGCTCGCGGCGCGCGCAGGGGGCGCGAGCGGGCAAATTTCAATGCGAGTAGACGAATTTCTAATCCGCCGGCCGCAGGTCCGAATCCTGCGCCTGCATGAACGGCGCAAGCTGGTCGAAGTACTTTAGCACCAGCGCGATGTTTTCCTTGAACTGAATTGGCTTTGCGTTCTTGAGCGCCGTCTCGAGCTGCGCCAGGCCCTCTTTCTTGTCCGCCTCCGGGACGGATTTGTCGGCCTTGAGTGCGGCGATCTCATTCTTGATCTGTTCGGGTGGCTCGGTGAATTTCTTGGTTTGCGGGTCGATGCCGGACATGATCATCGTGATATTCGTCAACACGTCGTCATATTGGGCGAGGCTCGCAAAGCCATTCTTCTTGGCGACAGCCGCGGCCAGAGCCTCCACCTTCGGATCTTCCGGTTTGTCGGATTCCGCGCCATCGTAGAGCTTGGCGATGTCCTCGTAGGCGGCCATAAAGTTCTGAATATGCTTGTCGGTGAGTTTGATCTGCTTCACCACCTCCTGCGCAGTGGCCGTGCCTGGATCAAACAGAGCAAGAGCCAGAAGCGCCGAGAACACCGCACCAAGAAACCCCCGACGATTTTGAATGAGCGACATGCCATGGCCCTCCGTCTCTCGATACATCGCACTCCACAATTTTGGCCACGGCAAGGCGGCCCCACCTCTTGCCGCTACGTCAGGTGTGCCGCCCATCTTGGCCTCCGCTGTATTGACACCAGGCCGATTAGAGAAGCGGACATCGGGTGAGTGTTTGGGGGGCGGGTCGATCGACGAGCAACTCGGTGAGGGCGCCGCTGCCGCAGCCGATGTCGATCCATGGCAAGCCCGAGCGCGGCCCAGCCAGTCGAGGCAGATATCGCCCGCGAGCCGGCTCCAGTTTCCCATCATCCGCTCGTAGGCGGCCCCGTCGTCGAAACGGATTTGATGTTCGACCATCAGGTGTCTTCTTCCGAGGGCTGGTGCGGCGCGCACACATTGCGACGACGCATCCTTCGGTGAAGCGCCGCTCCACAAGGTAACATCAGGACCACCCCGCCAGTATCGCCTACCCGGTAGGGGCAGGTAATTTTACCACGGGTCAGTTCGTTACGGTGTTTTTGCGGCACGCATCATTTGCACCTGGATCGCGTCGTAGAGCACAATCCATGCCTGATCCCACCACCTATCCACGTAGGGTCTTCCCGCGCACCGTCAAGTGAGCCATGGAAAAGGCCACGCAACCCTGGAGAATCGAGCAGAGACGATAGGCTCCGAGCGCGATTTCCCGGTCACGCGTGCGACTCCTCGACGCATTCGACGACTCCTCGACGCATTCGAATTGAGGGACGCAAGACTTTTGTTCCCATTGGAAGCAACGAGCATAAATCTCTAGATTTTGCGCGCCATCGTTGGCAGAAAATCAATATCAGTTGTCTTTTTGCATGCCACGATTGCCCGAATTGCTGATGCAGAGCGCAAAGCGCGCGGCTGTGTTCGATGAGCGAGAGTGGCGGCCGGTCAGACCGTCGATCGTTACGCGACCGTCTGTCGCATGCCGAGTGGCGACAACATGATCGCCATCGTGATGTGGTGATCTCAACAAAGAAGGACAACCATCCCGGCTGTTCGCAACAAGAGGACTAATACCAATCCTCAGATTGAGTGACCTGCGGCTGCCCAATCGCGGCGGGCGATGGACATGATTTTCCACGGCTGATCGATGAGCGTGTTCCAAGCGTAGCAGCAGTGATCGACGATATCCCGCCCCAACGTGCATCACGACGCCCTGGAGTTCCCCGACGGGCAGATCGTGCTGGTCACCCGTCTGTGCGAGGGCCAGCGGGCGACGTGCTGCAGTTGCCGGCCTCTCCGCGCGTCACGCGCGAAGCGCGAGAGCAAATACACGCCTCCCCCGTCGCCTGAATTGAGTCGCTCACCTCCATCTGGTCTTGAGAGCTACTCCGCATTAAGAACCTTAACAATTTCGTCGGCGTTCAATGATCTGTCTACAAGGGTGGGACGAATAGCTTCAAACACGCGATACATGCGCCTGTAGCCATCAATGCGCGGGCTGGGAGAGTTCAGGTCGCGTCCCCTGAATGATGGATACCGGTCAAGCTGTTCGATTAGATATCGCGCAATAAAGTAATGAGTCTCTTTGTTGGCGTCGAAGCCGAAGAGCCTCACCGATGTGCGATTGGCCTCTTTCTCGACTTTCTGGTTATCAGCGGGTGACAATTTCCCGTAGGACTCTTCGAGAGAACTCCACATGTCCAGGATATCGACCGTCTCGCTCACGTCGGGCGGGTTTTCCGACGGTTCAAATGGAATGTGCGTGTACTTCCATCTGAAGCCCCACAAATGGCCCCCTGAGATCGTAGTGGAGATGAAATCAGGATCGAATTCGCCCTTGATTTCCAGGTGCTTGTACATGTCGGCAAGCACCATCAGAACGAGCTTTTCACCGTCAGACAAATTCATGACGCACCTCTGAGGTTCTCCTGTTTGCTCTTGCATCCATCGGACACCGGGCTTTGCATAGTGCGCCCGCAGCGCCGTCTCGATCACGCCGGCCTCACCGTTGCAAGTCGGGCCGCTTGCGCGCCAGTTCACCGAGTAGCAGGCTGGCAAGGCTTGTCGTAGACAATCCGCCTCTCTGAGTGATCTTCCGCCGGCCATCCGGCGTGTGGACCTCAACCATGTCCCCCTTCCAGGACTTGCCCCGACGCCGGCCGCAAGGCGCCATGACCGAAAGCGATTTTAGCAAAAAACACAGCGGCTTTGCCGCCCCAGCGAAACCAGCTCGTCGCCGCTCGCACAAGGCAACCCAGCCGCAGCTGCTTACGCGCCGCGCGAGCTCGACGATCATTCGTTTGGGCCAGAAGACATCGCAAGCATGTCCGCGGCGTTGGTGGCCGCCTTAGACCAGCTCGGATTGATAGAGCGCAACGATCTGGCAACTATGGCGATCGCCAAGGTGATTATTGGACTGGCCAAAGAGGGCGAACGCGACGCCGGGAGGCTGTGTGCCTTAGCATCGAAGCGGATATCAAAGTAAGCTGCCCCACGAGGAACGCGCAATGGAAGGACCGCACCACGCTGACACGCTTTGTACTGTTGGATCCCCTAATGCTCCAATGGCATACGTCGTTTTGCGGCATACGTCGTTTTGCGTAGCCAAACGAAGGAGGCAGTAGGGATCGACGGGCGGTCGCTCGGGAACGGCACGGCCTTTTCCGCTGTGGCGCCTTCGCAGCGGCCCGTGTACGACGCCCATCAATCCAAAATATTCGAGAGCGGTATTTCAATAATGTCCCCGGGCCCGAATATCTGGACGCTTAACATCCAGCCGCTTGGTCAGTTTCGCCCGCACCTCGGCTTTTCTGTTAGACCGATCCACATTGTCCAACAGTGTGGCCAGTTTGCTACATACCGCCCGGTAAGTTGCCTGTCTGCTTCGACGATTTGTGGATGCATCACAGCTATGGGTCGGACGACAGGCGAGCAGGAACTACCCGAGCCACATTGCGGAGCGGATTTCATGATCCACTGCCGGTGCTTTACCGATTCGGGGGCCTTATCATGACCATCGCCAGCTTGATATGGAGTCAGAAGGCAACGGCTACGAGAGAAGTCCTTGCCTCCAATGATGTCCGCACTCTCATTGCCAACCAGCTAGGCGTCGACGTCAAACGTGTGACGGATGAAGCGCATTTCACCGATGATCTGGGGGCTGACTGGCTCGACCGCCTGGAACTAATTATCGTGATCGAAGATCGGTTCGCGGACGTCGTAATCACGGACGAGGAAGTCGATCAGCTAGAAGTCGTCGGCGATCTGATCCGCCACATCGAAAACGCGGATCATGAGAGGCGACGACGCTCCATCGTCGAGGCGACGACGATGCGGAACAACACTAACAGGCCAAGGACATGGCCCCAGTCCTGCCACTGGAAATAATCTACCGGGACGCCAATAGCCATCCACCTGATGCGACTGTTAGCGCCCCAACGAGAACATCGTCACTCTTTGGCCCGATGATCAGGGGCCTCTTCTTGCCCGTCATCGCCATCCATTTTTGACGAGACCAGAAACCATTCCGCTCCATGCGTATCACACCATTTGTCGCATTAATCCTCCCCGCACTCTTGGCCGCGTGCGAGTCGGAGCTTCAAAATCCACTCATGGGAGGGTTCTTCGCCGATCCCGGAAAATATGAGTTCTTTTCATGCGAGCAACTTCTTCCGCAACGTGCGTATCACGAAAGCCGGGAGCAGAAATTGAAGCTGCTCATGGACAAGGCCCGGCAGAGCACGGGCGGCGCGGCAATCAGCTTGGTGGCCTACCAAGCCGAGTACACCGCGACCCAGGAAGAACTCAAGGTGATCGACGCGACCGCGCGCCTCAAAAAATGCAGTACACCGGCGAATTGGGCCAGTACTTCCGCCATCAGGTGAGGCGCTGGATGATGGCCTCTGTGCAGCCATCAAGGGATGCCTCAAGCAATTCGAGCGCGCGGCGGCGCTTGCGGTGGCTATTCGCACCACGGCACATTCCGGTGCGCCGGCGTGACGGCAAGCTCAACGTCACCGCCATGCGGTGGTTTGGGCATATGAGCGAGATTCTATGAACCAGCGCGGAAGCGGATACGAGCGCAAAAAGCGCGACCAGTACATAACCCCGGCTTGGGTGACGCGGGGCGCTCGTGCCTCATCTGCCCAAGCCGGCTTACATTTGGGAGCCGGCCTGCGGCACCGGCTTGACGGCTAAGCCGCTCGAGGAATCCGGCGATCCGGTGTTCGCCTCTGACATCACGACTGGGCCCGACTTTCTGCAGGAGCAACATGCGGCCGGGGTGCCGGACGGGATCGTAACGAAATAGGAAAGCGGGGGGCCCCATCCCTCCGATGAAATACGGGGTTGAGCGAGAAATACTTCTTGCTTCGCTCCCGATCGTTGGAGCGCTTCATTGCTGGGTAAATGGCAAGAGCTTTTCCTTCGCGAATAGTCAGGAGATCGATCGCAACAATGCCGAGGCGCTCTGGAAGCGCTGCACTTTCGACATTCAGAGATAGGAGGCGCGCGTCTCGCCGTTCACGGAAGAGCCGTGCCGCGCTCCGCTTAGGATTGGGGCAGATGACAGCGACCTCGCCGAACTTCATCCTGCTCGATTCTACCCGGCCTGACATTGCCAACCTGGTGGCCGCGATGCTGCAAGCTCGTAATGCAGTCAAACGTCGGTCGTGGTCGCACCCGCAAGAGCCCAGGGGCGAAGAATGGTGGGCCGACGTGCTTGCAGACCCTCGCGCTCGAAAGCGCGAGCGGCGCACCGCTGTCAAGCAAGCGTTCTATCGGCTCGCCGACGAAAGGCGCGAGATCATACTCGTCGCGTGCAGCAAATGCGATTGGCGGGCTGCGTTTTCACGCGACGAGCTATCGCCTCGCATGGCGCGGACTCGCGCTGCCCAGCCAGAGTGCAATGTGCAACGCACGGTCGTTGAGGGCACGCGTCGTTGATGGTCCGACCATGTGTTAGTTCCCTCTCTGGGCCGCCGCCTAGATTCAGCCAATCCTGCATCACTTTTTGGCCAACGTCTTGGGATGCGCTAGGGGAGGACGATGCCACATAGGGGGCTCCTATGGCCATCAGTATCCTTAACGATTTGCTGCTGTTCTCCTGTCTCGCCGCCATCGTCACAGGTATCGTGATCGCAGCCGCAAGCCTGCTCGTCTAGGCGTCGTCATCGAGGTCGCTTTCCGGCGTGATGCGTCCGTGATCCTTGCGTCTTTGCCCTATTTCGCCGTAGCTGCGGCGTTCGCTTATTTTTTCTCTATCCGGCAATTCATTGATGGCCGTTCAATCGGCCACCCATCAGCGGCGCGCGCTCGAATTGCTTGCAGTAAGTGGGAAGCAGGGCTGCACAGAGGCATTCCTGCTAGCGCATGGATTTATGCTCGACCTGTTGACCGACATGGTCCGGGCTGGCCTCGCAACCGCGCAAATCGAGCGCGCGCGTGCTGGCGGCCAAACCCGATTACATATCACTGACGCCGGCCGGCGGGCGCTCAGGGGTAAGCGGGATGCAGAGTAAAAGAAAGCCCCGGTGTAGGTGCCCTAGACGCTACCGAATGCGGGCATCGTAAGCACTGAAGATAAACAGGACCCGCGGACGCATTTCACCCGCCGCATCGAGACGTGAGCCGCAACCGGGTGGGAATAGGTTCCTCGGAGAAACCTAATTCCGCGCCACTTCCTGCCCGATGCCTGGCGAACAGAGCCTGCATCGCTGGTTTGCTGCCCGCGGCGATCTGTTCAACCAGGATCCCGTCTGATGAAGTTTTCCCAGCAGTGGCAGCAAGCGCAGACACTGCGGCGACGGCCGCCGGTTGCGGCCGAACAGACACGTTAAGCATGAGAGGTCCCCCCACGTTTCCCGCCGAAACAATGCTGGAGACCGGGATGCGGTTCCTCTTTTTTCAGGCGGCGGCTGCAAAATACCATTTCTGCTCGTGTTTTTCTCGGCCAATGCCAAGGTCGCGGAATATAGTTCTAGTCGCAACTGTCGATCGCACTGAAAGCCATGCAAAGAACTCGCTTTCCCAGGGCTTCGGGCATCGATTCCGCAGCCGGCCGTCTTTAGGCGGGGTCTTTTAGGTTAGCTGGGGCGGCGTTCTCGGTGGGGGCTTTTAATCGCAAAGGTCAGGAACCCGACTCACGGTTTGCGCATTTCTAAGATGGCGCGGAAACGGGGAGGAGGTGTGGCTCGCCCTTGCCGCCATACGCTTGTTTGAGGCGAAAGGATTTAGCGGCCTCGCGTTAGCAGTTTTAGTTCGAGCGTTAGCGGTTATTGGCTTGTCTCGCGGGCGGCCCTGCAGTTCAAAGGGAGGCGCCCCCATGTCGACAGTTGCCGCCGCGGCTCAGACAGCGGACCGCATCGACTATTGGATCCGTCGGCATGTAATTCAGTACGGTTACGGAACCCATCTCTCTCAAAGCCAAAGCAAGTTCAATTCCAGTCGCGATAGACGCGTTGGGCTCTCAGCAATCGGGCAGTGCCTGAAGGACCAGTACGACGCCCTTGCGAGTCCTATGCCTCGGCATCTCGCTGCACTCGTCGAGCAGCTCGGAAACGCAGAGATAGGATGACTCACGATTTAGGTCGGACATGTGAATCGAAGAACAGGGTGGCGCATCATGTATATACAAAGGCGGCATTGGCTCGATTACGATCCGGTAGCACTCGCAGTGCTGGTGATAGGAATCGGCATGATTGAACTGCTCGCATTGATCATTTGACGCCGCTGATTTGCGTCACCGAGACGCCCTTTTAATTTAACTTGAAGGGGGTTAGAGCATGCAGCAATTCGGGGCCGTTCGGACGAGAGAGATTTACCGCAGTCCCAACGGGGATCGGTGGTTGCTCGCCCGTGATCCTGATGCCGATCGGGTATTCGTCAGGCATGAGCCCAATCGTCCCTCAGGTGGACAGGTCGCCGACATTGAGATCGGAGCCTTTCTCATCGCAGCTGGCAACGGACCGGAGAAGCAAGAACTCCTGCGCCTGATTGGATCGTTGGTCTAGGGATTTCTCCGGCTCAACGACAAGTGTGCGCTCCGCCAGGCATGGGGGTAACTCGGCCCCATACCGACCAACCTCTCCCGTGAGCGATTTCCGACTTTTTAAGGGGTTGCTCGACGACTAGGCGCCAACGGCGCGTCGCTGACATTTTGCGGCTTCGATGATGTGATCGCGACCCTTGGCGCGGAGTCCGCCACGTCAAAGCGAACGGGCATCCTCAACGATCAATATCATTTCGGCCACGGGGCCAACGCGGGCAACCACGGGATGCCAGGCTACCGCGACTATTCGACACCAACACGCTCGGAACGGGAAAGGTTCCCCCACTTTGGAACATTTGCTCATGATCGGTAGTCGGCAGGGGCGGAACTCGGACTGAAGTCTCTGAGTTTAAATTTCGGAATTGTAAAGGCGTGCTCACGTTCGTCGGCGGGAGCTGCCATGACCAATTGGAATTTTTGTCGAACTCCTCCGACTAAACTACGCAATGCGATCGATGAGGCGGTGTTTCCGCCTGTCGAGCCATCTGCATTAAGCCTCATCCGCCTTTGAATTTCAGTGGCACCCATGCCCTCACAATCCAAAACCGGTGCCGTGCATAAGGCATTGAGAGGGAGCGAGCAGCAATTCCAGCTGCTGGTGCAAGCAGTCAAGGACTACGCGATCTTCATGCTCGATCCGCAGGGACGAATCACGACTTGGAACAGCGGAGCCGAACGCATCAAGGGTTATCGCGCCGAAGAGATCATCGGAGAGCACTTCTCGCGCTTCTATACGCAGGAGGATCAACGGGAAGGCGTGCCGATGCGCTCGCTCCTGCGAGCGGCGACCGAAGGGCGTCATGAGGCCGAGGGCTGGCGCATCCGCAAGGATGGCAGTCGATACCGGGCAAGCGTCGTGATCGATCCGATCCGCGACGACGCTGGCAACCTGATCGGCTTCGCCAAAGTGACGCGCGATGTCACGGAACGGCGCCTGGCGCAGGAAATGCTCGATCAAGCGCGCGAGCGGCTGCTCCAATGGCAGAAAATGGAAGCCATCGGCCAGCTCACCGGCGGAGTGGCACACGATTTCAACAACTTGCTCACCATCGTTATCGGCAATCTGGAAACCGCGCAGCGCCATCTTGGCGCCCTGACCGGCGGGGTGGCGTCTCGATTGAAACGCTCGCTCGACAACGCCATGCGCGGAGCGCAACGAGCGGCCATACTGACACAGCGGCTACTGGCCTTTTCACGCCAGCAACCGCTCGATCCGAAGCCGCTCGACCCCAACAAGTTCATTGCAGCAGAGGTGGAGTTCTTGCAGCGTTCATTGGGCGAAACGATCGAGGTCCAGGCCGTGGGCAGCGCCGGGCTGTGGCCGGTGGAGGTCGATGCCCACCAGCTCGGTGCCGCTCTGCTCAACCTTGCCGTAAACGCTCGCGACGCCATGCCCAACGGCGGCAAGCTCACGATCGAGACCAGCAATGCACTTCTCGACCAGGATTATTGCCGCGCCAATCCCGAAGTCATTCCCGGCCAATACGTCATGATTGCAGTTTCGGACAATGGGACCGGGATGACAAAGGACGTCGTAGACCGGGCATTCGAACCATTCTTTTCGACAAAAGACGTGGGCCAGGGTACCGGGCTCGGCCTGAGTCAGGTCTACGGCTTTATCAAGCAATCGAAAGGACACATAAAGATCTACAGCGAAGTCGGAGAAGGTACGACCGTCAAAATTTACCTACCTCGCTTGTTGCAGGACATCGATCGCAGAGACGAGAAGGAGCAGGCGGCCGAGGCGGTGGAGGGATCGGGCCATGAGACAATCCTCGTCGTGGAAGACGACCGCGATGTACGCGCCTATTTGGTGGAGGTTCTTCGCGATCTGAACTATCGCGTGCTGAGCGCGCACGATGCGGTATCGGCGTTGGGCTTGATCAAGGAGGGCGATATCCGCATCGATCTCCTTTTGACCGACGTGGTATTACCCGGCACCAACGGTCGGCAGCTGGCGGAGCAAGCACAAAATCGGCGACCCGGTCTCAAAATTCTGTTTACGACGGGTTATTCCCGAAATGCCATTGTCCACCAAGGTCGGCTCGATCCTGGCGTCGAGATGATCCAAAAGCCGATCACGCAAGAGGGCCTCGCGGCACGGATACGCGATTTGCTCGATGCCGTCACCGTACGGCCCAGCGGCCGCTGATCTCGTTGGAATCCCGCGGCAA
>DATEME010000099.1:0-4945 GCA_035275865.1 Candidatus Acidiferrales bacterium
AGAGCATAGTACACGCCGAGGTTCGTTCGGCCAGATGCCGATGCGGGTGTCTGCGCAGCCGAGCGGATGGAGTCTTCTGTGCACAGTTGCTCAGGGCGCTAAGGCATCGTAGAATGTGGTGGTTGTAAGCAGTTTTTGCCACGCTTCAAGGAAGGGCCTGTAGCTCAGGTGGCTAGAGCGCACCCCTGATAAGGGTGAGGTCGGTTGTTCAAGTCAACCCAGGCCCACCAGCCTTTGCACGCTTTGCCTCGGTAAGCGGGCCTTCGCTTCCGTCTTGCAGCGAATCTGACGATCCCCTCCTATTCCCTGCGATCAGAAATGTCCCTGGACGAGCGCTCCGCTTCTCCTTTCGATTGCAGCAGGCGACGGCATTCACGGGCGATAGACCAGTCTTCCTCTGCATGGATTACGTAGACCGGCATTCGCGAACTCGTTGCAGCGATGTTTGCATCTTGTTGCGCGGATCGATTCTTCGCCTGGTCCACGGTCACGCCGAGAAATTCGAGATTGGCGCAGGCGGCGGCGCGGACATCCGGCGAGTTCTCTCCGATACCGGCGGTGAAGACCAAAACATCAAGTCCGCCAAGCGCGGCGACCATCGAGCCGATTCCCGTTTGCAGACGATGAATGAAAATGTCGAAAGACAGCTTCGCTCTTGAATTCCCTTCCTTCATTCTGGCGACGATTTCGCGCATGTCCGACGAGAGGCCTGATATTCCGAGAAGGCCGGAGCCTTTATTGAGCAGATCGTCGATCTGATCGGCGCTCAGATGTCGCTCTCGCATCAAATAGGTTACGATCGCCGGATCGATCGACCCCGAGCGCGTGCCCATCATTAGGCCTTCCAGCGGCGTGAAGCCCATTGTCGTGTCGATACTTCGTCCGTCGCTGACGGCGGCAAGCGAGCAGCCATTGCCCAAGTGGCACGTCACCAATTTCAGCGCCGTCAGATTCTTCCCGAGCAGTTGGGCAGCGCGATGCGCAACATATTCATGATTGATCCCGTGGAAGCCGTATCGGCGGATGCCTTGGCCGAACCATTCGTAGGGTCCGGGATAGACTGCGGCGGCTTCCGGCAGTTGGCTGTGAAAGCCGGTGTCGAAGACGGCAATCTGCGGGACGGCAGGTCCGAAAATTTTGTCGATCAAGGCGATGCCTTCGAGCCCGGCCCGATTGTGGAGCGGCGCGAATACGGCCATTTTTTCGATAGCGGCTCTTACGGGCGGCGTAATAAATGCAGGCTGCGCGTATTCGGGGCCGCCATTCACGATGCGGTGGCCGACGGCGGCAATCTCGCATTTATGGCCGATGACGCTCGTTTCGCCTTTCGTAAGGAAGGAAAGGAGATGTGCCGTAGCGTCGGAAGGCCGAGCGGCTGGGACATCCTCTTTTCGGCTGGCCCCTAAGCTCGTGCGCGCCTGGAGCGTGGCGCGGCCGTCGCGCCAGTCGAGTTTGCCTTCCCAGATTGCCTTGGGCGGGCTTTCGGGCATTTGGCCGGCGAGATCGTAGAGCGAAGTCTTTTGACTGCTGGAGCCGGCATTGAGGACGAGGATTTTCATGCGGATCGTAACTCGTAATTCTTGATTCGTAAACTGTGAAAAACCCCGCTGGCGATTGCGATTAGAACTGCGGGTTTTGATGAGAGCAAAGGGCTTAGGAGCGTTTTTAATTCTTGGCAGTTGCGATTAGAAGTGCGGCTTTCAGATTTTAAGCGGCGGGCTGCAGCCTCATGAAAAAACCCCCTTTTCTGTCGATTAGGCCCGCAAATTGTGTTGAGGGCAAAGGGCTTAACGTGATTTCTAATCGCCAGACCGTCGATTAGGAGGCGGGAACGGCGTCGATTGGAATCTGCCTCTTTTTCTGCTGGGTCAGCGGCGACCGGCGATTGATCTGTCTCAACTGGTACGAAGCGCATCATGTAAAATCCCAGAAATAAGTTTATCACACGTTTACTTTATTGTCAATAAGAAAGATTTTTCCTCCGTACGCCACCGCATCGTCGACTCCAATTCTGACATGCGATTGGGGCTCAGCTGGAGAAGACGGAGGTCGATCCAACACAACAGCGGAGAACCAGCAACAGTCTACGGCAGACTCCGATTGTTTAGAACGAGCCGGCGCTTCGAGTGCCGCGCTGAAGGCCGCGGCTCTACGTTTAAACCTGAATCCGTACGGGATTGAGTCATAAAGTTGTAATTTGAGGTGGGCTATAATTCGTGTCTCCGGCTCAAAGTCCATGGAAAGGAGTTCCTGCTGTGAATCCCCCATCTGTCGGAGTCGCAAAGGCTCCGGTATCGGCGAAACCACTAACGCCCGAAGAAGAACGGAAGACGATCGCCTATTGGCGCGCGGCGAATTATCTCTCGGTCGGGCAAATCTATCTTTTCGACAACCCCCTGTTGCGGGAGCCGCTCACACTGAAACACATCAAGCCAAGACTGCTCGGGCATTGGGGCACGACGCCGGGACTGAATTTCGTTTACGTGCATATGAATCGCGTGATCAAGAAGCGCGATTTGAATGTGTTGTTCATTACAGGCCCGGGCCACGGCGCACCGGGAATTCTCGCGAACGTCTATCTGGAAGGAACATACAGCGAGATCTACCCGCACATTTCGCGCGACGAGCAGGGAATGCAGAAATTCTTCAAGCAGTTTTCGTTTCCCGGCGGAATTCCAAGCCACACGGCGGCCGAAACTCCCGGTTCGATAAATGAAGGGGGAGAACTGGGATATTCGCTGGCGCATGCGAACGGCGCGGCTTTTGACAATCCGGATTTGCTTGTTTGCTGCGTGATCGGCGACGGCGAAGCGGAAACGGGCGCGCTGGCGACGAGTTGGCACGCGAACAAGTTTTTGAACCCGGCGCGCGACGGCGCCGTCCTGCCGATTCTGCATTTGAACGGCTATAAGATCGCGAATCCGACCGTGCTCGGACGCATGAGCGATGAAGAATTGACGCAGCTCTTCCGGGGCTACGGATACAAACCGCATTTTCTGGAGGGCGACGACCCGTCCGTGATGCATCAGTCGATGGCGGCAACGCTTGACTCCGTGCTCGATGAGATCCATGGAATTCAGGAAGATGCGCGGAAAAACGGCAAGACGGAGATGCCGCGCTGGCCGATGATCGTGATGCGGACGCCGAAAGGCTGGACCGGCCCAAAAGTGGTGGACGGAAAGCCGGTGGAGGGCACATGGCGCGCGCATCAGGTACCGCTCGCGGAGTTGGCGACGAAGCCCGAACACGTGAAGCAGCTCGAAAGCTGGATGAAGAGCTATAAGCCAGAAGAACTTTTTGATGAGAACGGAACATTGATTCCGGAAATCGCGGAACTTGCTCCGAAGGGCGACCGGCGAATGGGCGCGAATCCGCACGCGAACGGTGGGCTGTTGCTGAAGGATTTGAATGTGCCGGATTTCCGCAAATATCGCGTAGATGTGCCGAAGCCGGGCGGAGCGATCGCGGAAGCAACACGCGTGCTGGGCGGATTTTTGCGCGACGTGATGAAGATGAACACTGCCCCCAAGAACTTTCGCGTGTTTGGGCCGGACGAGACGGCTTCCAACAGGCTGGATGCACTGTTTGAAGCGACCAGCAAGGAGTTCATGGAGCCGATCATTGCGACGGACGAGCATTTGTCGCGCGATGGACGTGTACTGGAAATCCTGAGCGAGCACATGTGCCAGGGCTGGCTCGAAGGATATCTGCTGACCGGCCGGCATGGATTTTTCTCGTGTTATGAAGCATTCATTCACATTGTCGACTCGATGTTCAATCAGCATGCAAAGTGGCTGAAAGTGACAAAGCATATCGGATGGCGGCGGCCGATCGCGTCATTGAATTATCTGCTGACGTCGCACGTGTGGCGGCAGGATCACAACGGATTCAGCCACCAGGACCCCGGCTTCATCGATCACGTGGTGAACAAAAAGGCGGACGTGGTGCGCGTTTACCTGCCGCCGGATGCAAACTCGCTGCTTTCGGTGGCGGATCACTGCCTGCGCAGCCGGAGCTACGTGAACGTGATTGTTGCGGGCAAACAGCCGAGTCCCCAGTGGCTCGATATGGAATCGGCGGTGAAACATTGCACGATGGGCTTGGGAATCTGGGAATGGGCGAGCAACGACAACGGCGTCGAGCCCGATGCCGTGATGGCGTGTGCGGGCGATGTGCCGACTCACGAGGCGCTCGCGGCGGTTGACTTGCTGCGGCAACATTTTCCCGATATTAAATTGCGATTCGTGAATGTAGTGGATTTGATGACGCTGCAACCTTCGTCAGAGCATCCGCACGGCTTGAGCGATCCGGAGTTTGACTCGATCTTTACGACGGACCGGCCGGTGATTTTCGCTTATCACGGGTATCCGTGGCTGATTCACCGGCTGACGTACCGGCGGCATAATCATGACAACTTGCACGTCCGCGGATATAAAGAGGAGGGCACCACAACTACGCCTTTCGATATGGCCGTGCGGAACGACATCGACCGGTTTCATCTTGCGGGCGATTTGGTAGACCGCGTGCCGCGGCTGGCGCGCCTTGGCGGGCATTTCAAGCAGTTTTTGCGGGATAAGTTGATCGAGCACAAGGAATACGTTTATCGATGCGGGGACGATATGCCGGAGGTTAAGAATTGGACTTGGCAGTATTAGGCGGAGTGGAGCAAGAGCAAAAAGCAAAGAGACCGCAGAGACGCTGAGGCGGCGAAAGGTCTCTACGAAAGCAACACCTGAACCCCTCCCACATTCCTAGTGGGAACAACGTAAAAAAAGCTGAACAAAACGGGCTCCCGGGCGGTCTTTATGAGTGAGGGCAGCGAATTGGTGGCGGGAGAGCTGATTCTGGGCGAGGCTCGGACGGCCGCGCGCGGCAAAGACGAGGCGGTCGAGAGCCTCGTCAAAGAGCACGCGCGACTCGCGTACCGGATCGCGTATGCCGTGTT
>DATEME010000100.1:0-1685 GCA_035275865.1 Candidatus Acidiferrales bacterium
GCTCAGCCCATAACCGGCATCCGCCAACACGCAGCCAAAGCGCACACCGGCCGCGATGGCACGATCGATCTCCGCCAGAGCCATTTCCGGTTTCGTTCGTGCCGTTCGACATTCGGCCGGAACACCCGCTCGCTCCAACCGAGACCGCTTGCTCGTCCAACTCTCGGGAAGAAACAACCGCAACGCCAGTACGACCGGCACTTCGCCTCGCGCCAGCGTCAGCGATACCAGGGTCTGGCAGTTCGCGGTCTTGCCCAGCGCTGACGCATATTGCGCAGCGACACCAACCGAATGCGTACCTTTCTTGGGTATCGCAGTATCATCGATCACCAGCACGGCATCGCTGCCGCCGACGAGCCTGTCTGCTTGTACGAGTAGTTCGGTTTCCACAGGCGTTGCGTCCCAGACCCCGGCCGCAATGAAGTGATGCAATTGATCGCATGCGCCGAGCGCGAGCCGCTTCGCCATCGGCTGAACGCTCTTGCGGTCGCCAGGACCGATCAGTCCCGACACGTAGAGCGGGCACATTTGTCGCCGTGCTTTGTGACCCAACCGATCCAGAAACGGCTTGAGCCAACGTCCGAGCTCGTCTCTCCAATCCGATGTCCTACTAACCATGGTCGGCCCCTCCAAAAAGCCGACCACCCATGAGTCACAGAAAAAGTGATTTGGGAATCCCGTGCCGGCGAAAAATCTGCCAAAGTAGTGCTAGGGCATGACCGACGCAGACGCAGCCGACCGCTTGATCGTCCGTCTCGCGACGATGTTTCCGGCTGCGTTCACCATCGACCCAGCGAGCGTTCAGCCATTGCGAGTTGGCATCTTCGCTGACCTGAGACGAGAGTTGGGCGAGACCTTCACCGCGCCGCAACTGTCGCGGGCCTTGCAGAAGTACACGGGTAGCTTGGTCTACCTGAAAAAGTGCAAAGAAGGCGTGCCTCGCATCGGTCTCGACGGGACGCCGGACGGCAAGGTGAGCGTCGAGCACGCGCGGCGAGCGCGGGCCATGCGCAATTGGCTCGAGCTCTCAGGGCGGCTGCGCTGATCACGATGCTCTTCTAGAAAAAGAAAGGATGGTTCGCGCTGCCACAGGCGAAGCGCCGCTCGCGGCTGCGGTCGGGTCCGCTAATTTCCCTGAGTTGGCCGCGAAGTTCCGATTAGAACAAACCGGGGCGTCATCTACCCGACGTGTTGGGCAGAGAACGGTTCTTGTTTTGATCGAATTAAGCATGGGTGCGGGGAATATGCTGCGTGCCCCGCGTGGGCATAAGCAAAACCCCGCCACGGAGGGCCGTGACGGGGTTTCTGCGCTCGGTCCCGCAGAGGCGGCTCTCACTTCTCTCCCATCCGAGCAGCTTGATGCTCCGTCAGCCGAGCAGACTCGCAACCGCGATCACAAATCCAGTGACCCATGCGGCCAAACAAACAAACAGCAGAAACTCACCCATGAGAAAAGTCATGCCCACGCCTCCCCCTTAGCTCCCCCCTGACGAGTCATCTTACATTTCAAGCTCCCGCCCCCTAGTTTGATACCCGACTCAGGAACTACACAAATTATTTCCTGAGTTTGATACCCGACTCAGGAACAACACGTTAATTGTTTTATGCGCGGTCGGAGGAAGAAATTTCGGAGGGCGCACTGAGGCGCGCGAAGGCATGACGCTGAACCTCGACGACGAAGACGA
>DATEME010000101.1:0-4868 GCA_035275865.1 Candidatus Acidiferrales bacterium
CCCGGGAGGGCTGCGCCTATCCCGCCAACGCGCGCCTTGGCGCAGGATGATGATTTCTTTCGGCCATTATTTCACCGCGGCAAGCCACGTCGCCTCGGCCAACCCGCAGTCGTCTACGGCCGCAATCGCCCGACGAGCTTCGCTAGACCAAGCTCGCAATGATTTGGCAGACGGTGCCCAGCACAATGCAGACAAGGCCAAGCCAACTCAACCGATCATAGCGGCTCTCCAATCTGATCTGATCTGATCCAGACCCAGCACGCTTCGTACACGATGCCCTCCGGTACGGAGTTGGTACGGCATCCCATAGCGGAAAAGGAGCAGGACGCCAGCAAGGGCTAATAGCAGGCCAACGATGTTAGGTACTGCCACTATATGAGCCCGAGCCACTGGCTCACCGACGCCTTTGAGCGCGACGATCTCGGCGGCGACCTCGTTCAGCTTATTTTGGGCGTCGAGCGCATTCTTGGTCACGAGCCGCTGCAAAAAATTGACGTTGCTCTGAAGGCATCCCGTTCGCTTGTCCAGGCCGGAGGTTTTCGTGCAGTCCTCTATTCCCGCGATATCCTGCGCCCACCCAGCATCGACTCCGACGACGATCAGGCTCAGGCCCAACACCGCGATTCTGAACATGCTCTTCTCTCCATTCCGATCTTCTCCGAGACGACGGTCTAACAGTCCATTGCCTCGTCGCACTTGCCGACTTTCTGTGCGAGCATTGAAACTCATTCGCACGGAGCCAGCTTGGCGACAAACTAGTCGATATTGCCTGAAGGGGGGGTGAGGAGGTGCTCAAGTTCCTCCACGATCACGTAGAAGCGGGCGTATTTGATCCTCACACCGTTCGCATCTTGCTTGCCGCATTCGATGGCGCTTGGCAGTCCATTAAGGCCAGTGGGGCTAAATTTTCGGATCAGCAAACCGAACTCGTGCGGGAAACCCTTGCAAGGTACATAATTGAACATGCTCGGCACGGCGAGCTTGACGAACGCCGTCTGCGCGACGGCGCGCTGCTTCACTTGGCTCAGTCAAATCTGAGACCTCCGTCGCACGACCGGAAATAAAAAGGCGGCACTAATCGTGGCGGGGTTCTGTGCTCGGTACGCGAGCGAGCACCCGCTTTCGGTTTCCTCGATAATGTTGTCGGTTCGTCGTATGGCACCTCTACCGTTGAAGATTAACGGCGGTGGCTCGCCAGCAGCTTGCCATAGCGGCGCTCTTTGCCGTCGTATCGAGATCAACCAGAGTAAGGCGCAAAAACTGTGCCTTCCAAGGACAGTTTTTTGGGGGCGTGAGCTTCTCGAGAACATCAGATTGAGGGGGGCCATCGATGTTTCACATCTGCAGACCACCGTTTTGACCGGTGCCTCGAGCACGCTCCTTACTCTTATCAAGAATGTTCCGGTCCGTCCGAGAGGCGTCTGCGGCAATCCGCGCGGGCGCCCGACCAAGCGCATGCTCGAAACCCCGCTCGCGGCTCGCCCGGCCACCCGCGATGGCTATGAACGAATGAAGCGTGCGGCGGCCTATGAGGGCATGACGCCCCAGGAACTGACACGAGTCTTGCGCGCCACCTATGGGAAGCTCGGCTGGCAAGCGCAGGCCGCTCGCGACATGCTTATGTCCAGGCGCGGCATCTTCTGATGGGCCAAGGGCGTGCACAAAATCTCGCACGCCAACGAAAGGCTTCTGCTGACCCTCTGTCTGCGGCAGGCGCGCGCCAATTACCGGTACGTGCTGGCGCTGTATCGTCGCGCCGTCGCTGCCGCCAACGCCAGAGAAGAATTGGCAAGTCTGCCTCGTCACCGGCCGCTGACCCGCCCAGGGCCTCCGCGGACGCATTTGTAACCGCAAGGTTGGGCGGACAATGTTTTTTCCGATTTCAGTAAGTTATCTGCGTTTCTTGAAGCAATCACGGCGAGATTTTCACCGAGGGCGGTAAGAGAAACGCCCCAACAACACGCCTGTTCGACAACAGGACCGCCGCCTGATGGCGCTCGCTTTATGCGGGATGTTCATCGGGCTGGCGGAACGCACAACGCGCCTTGTCGGGGATGAAGCCGTGATGCCCATGAACCGAACATTTCCTTTACCGTAACCGAGTTCCAGCCCGTTGACTAAGCCGCTCCGCGGGCAATTGGCCGCCCTGGCTTCGACAAACAAATCTTTGGCGCAGATGAACAAGTCCACCCCCCAACCTTGGGGCTAAGGCATCCTAGGTTGGGAACAAGGAACGGGGCCCGGCGGCCAGACGTTACCTCCAAGCTCTTGGAGGAACGTATTCGCCCGCAAGCCTGCGGCGCGGCCGAAACGAGGAGTACCAGATGAAGCTTTCTCGCCGTCAATTCGCAACGACCATCAGTGCAGCCGCTCTTGCAGCCACCTATGGTCGCGCCGGCTGGGCTCAACAGCCGATCGTCATCAAATTCAGCCATGTCGTGGCCAACGATACGCCGAAGGGAAAAGGCTCCCTGAAGTTCAAAGAGCTGGCGGAAAAGTACACGAACGGGAAGGTGAGCGTTGAAGTCTATCCGAACTCCACGCTGTACAAAGACAAGGAGGAGATCGAAGCGTTACAGCTCGGCTCCGTGCAGATGCTGGCGCCGTCCACGGCCAAGTTCGCCCCGCTCGGCGCGAAGGAATTTGAGGCGCTCGATCTGCCGTGGCTGTTTCGGGACGATGCGACCTACTCCAACGCCATGAAAGGCGAGGTCGGCAAGTGGCTTTTCAAGAAGCTGGAATCGAAGGGCATCCTCGGGCTCGCCTACTGGGACAATGGCTTCCATATGGTCTCGAGTAACCGGCCGTTGATCAATCCGGCTGATTTCCAGGGTTTGAAGATCCGCATTTCGGGATCGAAGATCGCTGACCGGTACTTCCGCGACCTTGGCTCGATTCCGCAAATCATGGCCTTTTCGGAAGTGTACCAGGCACTGCAGACCGGCGTCGTCGATGGATGCGAAAACACGCCCTCGAACTACTGGACGCAAAAATTTTACGAGGTGCAGAAGGATATCACGGTATCGTATCACGCCCATCTGCAATACGCC
The DNA here is from genome assembly GCA_035275865.1 of Candidatus Acidiferrales bacterium. Classification (GTDB taxonomy): domain Bacteria; phylum Acidobacteriota; class Terriglobia; order Acidiferrales; family UBA7541; genus Palsa-295. The sequence goes on from DATEME010000101.1 coordinate 3,051, forward strand.
GTGATCGTCAATTCCAAGTTCTGGAACGGCCTGCCTGCGGATCTGCGCGGCCAATTGCAGAAGGCAATGGACGAGGCAACCGACTACACCAACTCCATCGCCCAGAAGGAGAACGAGGACTCGCTGGAGGAGATCAAAAAATCGGGCAGGAGCACGTTGCATTACCTTACGGATGCGCAGAAGGTCGCGTGGCAGAACGCGATGCAACCGACCTACAAATGGGCGAAGAGCCGGGTTGGCGGTGAAGTGCTCGACCTGCTTGCAAAAGAGCTCAACGTGAAGATGAACTGACCGCGGGGGTAGGAACAACATTTACAGCGGGTTCGGATGAAAGCGGATCACGTTGTAGGGTGGGGTAAGGCGCGCGCCGACGCGTTCGAACGCCATGTGGGCTGGACCGCGCGCGCCGCACCCACGCGGTCGGTCGCCAATGGTCGGCACGGCGCGCAAAGCGCGCCTTTGTCCACCCTACAATTTTGATGACAAATCACCGGAACGCACTAAGCAGATTCCAGTCGAATTCACTCATAACCGGCGTGCCTGAAATAGTTGCAAGATTCGCGGGCGGTTACTGTGCCGGCGAATGTTCCAATTCGGCGGCGCAGACGAGGAATTGTTCGTTCCGCCGCCTTGCGCAGAGACGCCTTCAACTTGCTGAACGGCATCTCGATGGGGTTCAGGTCGGGCGAGTATTGGGGCAGATAGCGAAGCGTCGCGCCGTGCGCTTCAATCGCCTCGCGAATGCCAGCAGCTTTGTGCGCAGGAAGGTTGTCGATCACGACGATATCCTTGCGCTTGAGGGTCGGGGCCAGGCACTGTTTGACATAAGCCAGGAACTTGGTTCCGTTCATCGAACCATCAACAGTGCACGGCGCTCGCATGCCATTGCGACGGAGCGCGGCCACAAAGGTGATGGTCTTCCAGTGTCCCTGCGGCACGCGGCCGATCAGCCTCTCGCCGCGCGGGCAACGGCCGCTCAGCCGCACCATCTTGGTATTGGCGGCAGTCTCGTCGACGAAGACCAGGTGGGCAGGATCAAACATGCCCTGTTCTCGCATCCAGCGCTGGCGCGCTCGCGCCACGTCCGCGCGCTCCTGCTCCGCCGCGCGCAGGCTTTTTTTTGAAAGTGACGTTGTGACGCTTGAAGAAGCGCCACACCGCGCTGCGGCTGCCAGGAATCTTGTGCCTGTGCATCGCCAGAACCGCCTCGTCCAGGGTCAGGTCTGGCCGTCGCGCAATCAGACCCAATAGAAAATCTGCATGCTTCTCCAACGGCGAGACGCTTCCGCCCCGCGGCTTAGCCGTAGAGCGGCCCGTCTCCCGAAAGCACTTGACCCAGATAATCGCCGTGCTGGCACTGACATCAAACTCCTCGGCCGCCGCGCGCCGCGACGCCCCGCTTTCAACTTCCGCAAGCACTCGCGCCCGCATGTCTTCAGAATAGGCCTTCGGCATCGCCCAGCCTCCCAAAACCGAATCAATGCCGATAGACTCTCTCATCCTTCGCCCCCAGAGAATCCCCTTGATTCAATTGGGACGGAACATGCTCTAGCACATGGCGAGTGGCTCCGACGGCCATGTTGAGGAGGGCTGCACAAGACTGTTTATGTCAGGCCAGCGCGGAGCATTTTGAGCAATGCGCTGAATTTCCGCTGCTCCGCAATCGCGCCCTTGGTTCGCTCGCCGTGACGGTATTGCCCCATCGCGTTCGCCAGGAGGGCCTTCGCTACCGCTAACCCGGAACAGCATGCGGTTTGGTCGGTCGCAATGTGTTGGCCTCAATCGATGGGTCGTCCGCATAGCGCATTGAGGTAATCG
>DATEME010000102.1:0-11415 GCA_035275865.1 Candidatus Acidiferrales bacterium
GCAATCGGATAAACGTGCAGGCATCCCTTGCCTCAATTCGCACAATGCGCGTCCACGTTTCACCGCCGCACTCTGACGGGCACCGCAGATGCTCGCCGACGGTGCATGTTTCAAGTGGGACAGTTCCCCTCTCCCTCGTCAGAACCACCGACCCGGAGCGAAGGCAGCTGCCGCTTCCTCCTCCGGAACCGCCGCCTGTTCCACTCGCAGTCGTAGCCGCAATGATCGCTCCTTGAGAAAGCGGGATCCGCCCTTGCGACGCCTGCTGTTGTGCCGCGGAGTTTGTTTTCGCCGCCTGCGCCAGCCCCGGTGATCCGGAAGCTGCGGCCACCCAGTCCAGCGAAGAGCTCGATTCGTCCCAATACGGATAAAAATAATATGTCGTTGCGGGAGAAAGGCCGGTTACGGCTACTGACCCGTTTGGAATCGCTGTCGTGCTCCCATCAGCCCGATAAACCGTTAATCCGCTCCAACTCCACGTCAGCGTCGAAATCGTCGACACGTATGTAAATGATCCTGACCACGAGGGAGGAATGGATCCCTTCGCTAGCACGCCCGGCTTTGACGGATCGACTTTTCCGGACGTCAGCGCATCCGTGCCTACGCGCGCAAAATGCGATCCGTCCGTCACCTGATCGTCGAGGCTCCAGCCCTGGTTTGGGCCGAGCGACGCGCCCGCAAGGCGCTTCATTGATTCATAAAGCTGTGGATTCGTTTTGCGCAAAGCTTCGATTTGGCTGACCGTGAGCATAGTCTTCGATCAAAATCTCCCGTTCCGATCTAATTTGTTCCGCGGACTACCGCGAATGGATCAGGTTTGGCCCAAGGCACCAGTTTCGTTAACGCAAACCACGAACCGACCGCGTTTGTTCCTACTGAAAAAGACACTCGCTCGGCCACGACGTTCGTGAATTGTTCCGCGTCCTTTGCGGCAGGCGACGTTAACGTCCAGCTCGCGAGCGTCGAGAAGTCTATGTCGCCCGGCAAGTACGATGAGACCGTCAGCGCGCCCGCGCCCTGAACGTAAGCTGTGAGATACCCGAACAAGTTTCGGCCGCTCAGTCCGGTGGCTGCCAAGAACGCTGTCGTGCAAAACGAGTTGATTGCTGTCCCGTCATCCGAATATTGCCCGGGCAGAAGCTGAAAGATTTTTCCAGTGCTGTTGTTCGACCCAAACAGCACTTGCGCCGTTCCATCGCTTCGCTCGATCAGCCCGCAAGAATTGGCCGAAATTGTCCAAGGTGCCCACTTTCGCGATCGAGGCGGCGCCGCGGGCATCGCTTCAAGTGGATCGCCGAACCCCTCCGTATAATCCAGCATGAGCACTTGATTGGGCTGTGTCGCGCTGCCCATCGGGACGCCGACATAGATTTTTTTGTGTTGCGTATCGACTTGCACCCATAGACTCTGGCCATGTAGCCAGTTGATCGAGTCCCATGTTGGTTGGATCTCTTGCGATAGCTTCACCGGCTCGCTCCCATCGAACAAATAGAGCCCGGATCGTCCTGCGATGACCACCCACTCTTCCCCGACGCCCACTCCATGAGGCGAAGGCGTTCCCACTTCATTTGATACTTCCTCCACGCTCCATAACGCAGGCTCATTCACACCATCAGTGGCGGTCACGTACATGCTTCGCTCCTTTACGAAGTAAAGATTGTTCCGCAAAGTAAACGCGCTGCGAATGCACTGACCATTGTTCTCTCCGATGCTCATGAAGCCCGTTACGCCATCGTATGCCTCTGGTTGTTCCGTTCCGGAGGCTCTCACCACTGACGCGTTCAGAGGCTCGTTTGTCGGGAATACCTCGATGTTGTCCACGAGAAACGCCTCGCCGGACGGCGATAGCGTGTCATCGCCGTATACACGGAGCATCAAATCCTCTGGTAAGGATGTCTGCGGTCCGAAAAGCTGTGCCGTGAATTCCCGGTACTCCGCTGTGGTCTGGAGGAAGCTCACGGATAAACCTGTCCCGACCTGCCCGGCGCTGGCACTGTATGCATTTATTCGCAACGTCCCCTGCGTGAGATTTACGGTCTGTGCCACGCGCACCCGCACCGAATAGCCCACAGTATTGACGCACAGAGGATTTCCATTCACGTCAAAGATCGCGCTCTGCGCAATCATTCCGCGGACAATGCTCGCGCCATCGCCCGTGATCTTAAAAGCGTCTCCCCAAACCACATTTGCCGATTCCCTTCCCGCCCCTGGCCCGAGTGACGGATCCAGTTGCCACCCAAGCGGCCGTCCGCTGCCGGACGCGTCCCAGCCCCCGTCAAATGAGAGATTCCGCCAGTTATCCATCTGGGCGCGTTCGCCCCACCAGAAAAGACGTTCCGCATAATCCGTCACGCCGAGTTGTTCGGGCAGTTCGATCTGCGAGAACAGGTAATCCACACCGACACCCGATAGCAAAATTGCGTCTGTGAAATCCACCGCAAGCGACGTTGTCGTATTGTCGTTAATCACCATCGTGGCCGGCACGTGATAGAAACTGGCGCCACCCGAAGCCGTGAAAGCCAGCAAACGCTGCACAACGTTTGCTGGCCCGGTCGGAATGTTCGTGACGGTCCCCTTGAATCCTCCTGCGGCAGTCCAACTGACGGGCGGCGAAGGCGCAGTCCAATACCCCTGCCGGGTGACAAAAACCACCACGCATTGGTGCACACCCGGGGAGATATTTCCCATGGACGCTGAATCTGCGACAGTCGGGCCCTCCGCTGGGCCGACCTGGCTTACGCGGTCTAGATATGTATCGTCGTATTGGCGTGGAATGTCTTGACCGCTGGTACCATCCCCGAACGCCATATATTCGCGACCGAAGTGCGTTGTGGATGCGAGGAAAGGCCCCGAAGCCATTCCGGCCCCGCTTATCGCAGATAGGTTCCCCGGCGAGGTCTCCTTATACAGGTTACCGAGCGAATCATAGACGAGGCACCGCTGCACGAGACCGGGCGTTATATACGTCTTCAGGCCATTGATGTTGGGCGTCCCGCTGATCCCGGAGAAAATTGGAGAGAGCCCCGGTCTGGTCCGCACCCCGCCCGGAAAGAAATCCACATCGCCGAGACTGGGCGACAACCCGATGGGAACGTCAGACGGGTCAAGCAACGTTATCCACGATCCGAACGTATTGAGCGGCAAAGGCGAAAATGTCTCGATGGACATAATTTTGTGACTCGTAACTGGATTTTGAAGGAAGATGGGCGCGTTTGCGCCAGTAGCGCGAACGCGCCTTCTGCAAGGCTTCCCGCGAATAAGCCCACGATGCGCTAGGTACTCGCGCCGGTCGCTGTTATCATGACCGTTTTGCGACGCAACCCGGAAGTCATGTACCTGAATCCAACGCGTCGAATACAAGGAGAGATTGGTGCGTCGAGTGCTGAGTGTGTGTGCCGTTGGGGTCGTTCTGTGTGCGGCGGTTCTTTTTGCCCAAAAGGAAGCGAATTCCATACCCCAGGCATCCGAAGTTCAAACCGTCGTCGTAGCCCAAGGAGTTGCCGCGAGAGCACTTGCCATCGGCCAACAGGATTCGATCTACGCCACGGAGGACTCTTCGGACCGCATCTTTTCTCTTAGGGCCTCTTCTTCGACCACCGCCACCGCGAAGCCCTTCCTCTCGTTAACTCCGATCGCCGGAACAGGAACCGTTGGCTCTCTCGGCGACGGCGGCGCAGCCATATCTGCGCAACTGGCCCTGAGCACGAATTCGCTCTACGAACGAAGCAGTGTTGCAGTCGCTGCGGATGGAACACTCTATCTCGCTGATACGGACAACAGTACAATCCGTAGCATCGCGGGCCCAACCAGTTCGGAGCCAGGTGTAATTCGCAGTATCGCCGGCCGCTGGGCGCCGCCGCAAAATCTTACTCTTTCGAGGCCGATGGGAGTCGCACTAGACCGTTCTGGCGACGTGTACATCTCGGATCGTCAGGCGGGTGCCTTAGACGTTCTCCACCAGGACACGGGCCTGCTTGAAACGATCGCTCAAATCTCGTCTCCAGGAAGCGTGGCCGTGACGCCCGACGGCGCCAAGGTTTTCGTCTCCTCGCCCGTTACGGGAAATGTCTTTGCCGTCGACGTTCGTAGCCGGTCCTTGCGCGCCGTCCAGGGAATCTCCACGCAGTCCTCGGCCGATTCGACCGCGCCACCGTGTTCGCAGGGTTCGGATCGCCTCTGTCCGGCCGGCCTCGCCGTAGACGCTGCAGGAAATCTATTCGTCGCGGATTCCACTTCCGGACAAATTCTGCGAGTCGACGCGAGGAGCGGGGCAGTCTCCGTCGCAATATCGAATCTTCAGCAGCCTGGTGCGCTCGCTTTCGACCTGCAGCGCCGCAACCTCTACGTTGTCGAACAGGGTGCCGGCCGAATCATCGAGGCTCAAAGCCTGGGTTCTCCAAGTACGGCCTTGGCGCTCTCGCCGTCCTCATGGACCTTTTCCGACGAGCCCATGGGTGGCGTTTCGGCCCAACAGCAATTCACGCTTACGAATAATTCGCAGAGCACCGTTTCCGGAATTCAAATTACTTCCCCGCCGATGCCGGGTGCCAATGCCGATTTCTCGCTGGAGAGTACTTCGTGCCTTCCGACCCTCGCGGCAAATGCAACATGCGTGATAAGCGTGTCGTTTACACCGAAAAGTTCAACGGCGGCGCAATTTAATCCCGTTTCGTCCGCCCTTAGCGTTAGTGATTCGAGTTCGGACTCCGCGAGCTCTACCCTGACCGGCACGGCTAACGACTATCAGATCCAGCTCGCAAGCGGTCAGCCGCTCGAAGTCTCCGTGGTTGCAGGCAACGCCGCCACGTTTAACTTGCAAGTCGTCTCTCTTGGTTCTTTTGGTCAAAACGGCGAGCAAGTTTCCGTCACATGCCCCAGCGGCACACCTGCGCAGAGTGTTTGTACCGTCAGTCCGCCAACAGTGAGCCCCAAGCCAGGGTCTCCGGCCTCGGTTGCGGTGAAGATTCAGACATCGTCAACCATTACCCAAGCGAGCCATGTCCTGCCGATGACTTTTGACTTCCCCGGTGCACCAACTGGGCTGCTCATCTTCGTTTCGGTTCTTGCGCTCATAGGCTTCGGCGTACTCGCAGCATCTCGAGGTCGTCTCCGCTATATCTACTTCCCTGCGTTCGTTTTGTGCGCTGCCATTCTTCTGAATGGGTGCCATCATGCCTCAAGGAGCGCGACGGCAACTCCCGCCGGCGCCACTCAAATCCTCTTGCAAGGTGCGGCATTGAACCAAAGCGGAGCGCCGCTCAACGCAACCAGAGGCATAACGGTTACGCTCGACGTCCTGAAGATTTAGCCCATTTAGAGATACAAAACCCGCGGATGGTAGCTATACGGCATTCTCCTCCGCCCTTTCGTCTGTTCTGGTCGCACGTACCGCTCGATCATCTGCTCGGTAGCCATTTGTGCGGTTCCTAAGAGGTCTTGCGCAAGCGCCCGTGCCCCCCGAGACCTAGCGGCGAGTGCCGCCGTCGCAAATCCCAGCGCATCTGTCGCTGAGCGAATCTGCACGGGATCGGTCCCAAGCGTAAGAAGTGGAAGCAACTTTTCGTATCGAACCCGGACAGTAATCGCCTGCGTGGCGCCGATTAGATTGATTTTGTCCTCGCGCCATTCCCAAAGCCTTAGGTACGCGCTCGGCTGCAGGTTCAGCATTCCGCCGCCGCTCGTAAATTTCTCCATCGGAACGAACACGTCCGTTGTGCTCGCCGCCGCACGCTCCCATAGCATGTGTGGCATCAGGCAATCCGTAGGCAATTGCGGGCTCGATACGTCGCTGATCTCCACATTTGTCATGCCCGTCGCGCCGTCCACATCCAGTCCGATGTCCTGCTGTTCTGCCATGACGCTGACGCCGTTCTCGGCCAGCTCTCTTTGCAGTCCTCGGTAGGCAGAATTGAGCAGTGGCATGAGCAGCGTGTCGGTAAACACATTTCCCGCCGAGTCATTCATAAGCGCTCGCGCTAAGTTCAACGCGTCTTCGGCCTGCGAATATGCAGTCGTCGGTACGACAGGCATTTTGCTCCTCCTGAATGAGTCCAAAACGTAACCGTGTCTCGGCACTACATCGAACTGCGCAGCTAAGCACGCCCTACTGAAAAAATGCGAGTCGTGGAAGGGCGGGGCTTCAGCCCCGCCGTAAGCCCTATGAAAAAGGGCTTTAGCCCCTGAAGTCCACCTTTTGTTGTCCTGCTAAGAATTTGGTATCGCCGGAATTTCCTTCTGCAGGAATGGGATCTTCGCTGTCGCCCAATCGACCATGCTGTCGCCGGACAAACCAAACAGGGCAGCCGTCGCTCCTCCGGGCTCCAATGTCGCGTTCACCGGTATTCGCATCGCCCCGAGCACATGAGTGCCAATGGCCGGATGTGCGAGCCAATACGCAAACGCCGCCGCGTTCACAAAAAATCGGATCGCGAGGGTGAGGGCATTCACTCGAAACCACTGCCGGCGGCTTTTCGTGCCTGATATGCGTGACGCCGTCGAAAGGCTTGCGCGTTTCAGGACATGCAACCCATGTCCCGCTGCGAAGATCGCCCACAAACGTGCGCTCTCGGGAATATGCAATGCAATCATGATGGTTCAAACCGTTCCTGGGAGGGTGTAGAGGTTAGCTCGGCGAATGTAAGTCGACTAATTCAGAATGATCGCGGGTAGTCCATACGAACTGTACGTCTGCCCCGCCGTCGGCATGCCCAGCGGAAATGTCATCGCGCCGCCGGAGCTTGAAGAAGTAGAAACGGCTGTCGAAAGTGCAAGCGGCGCCGTCCCGCTATACGCGATCTTCGCCGTCGTCGCATTGCCTGTAAAAGCAAAGATGTAGTTTCCGTTCGCCAATGTTACCGTGCCCTGCGCACACGATTGCTGGTTTGTACCGGTTGTCGTCAAATTCACTGCGGACGACATCGAGCACTTCACATTGCCTGCCAGATCCGTAATCGCCCAGCTGTAAAAGTCGCTCCCATTTGCGTCCGCCGTCGAAACGTCCACAGTAATACGCGAAAAGCTCACATTCGGCAGATAAATCACGGAAAGATCGACTTGGTTCGCAGCGCCTGGCGCGGCCCCCGCCACCACTGTTCCGAGCGAGTAACTCATCACAGTGTTGATCCCGCATCCCACACAAGCGCCGTTCTCCGTTACCTCCGAAGCGTCAGGCACGCGAGTGTTGACCGGTCCCTCTGAGAGCGTCACATCATCCGCAAATATCTGATTAGGATTCGCCGCGGTATTTTCGAGCAGGAAAACACGCATCGATTGCGCCACGGTGCTCGAACTCGCGAACGCATTCGGCACGCGGAAAGTGATCGCGAAATTCCGCGTCGGTCTCCACGTATTCGCCGCCGCAACGTTGAAATCCGCGCCCGTCACATTGCAGTTGCACGTAATCCCGTTGTTATACGTGAGCGAAGCGTTCGTTGACTGCCAGTTGGCGCCGGTCCCCGCCAGCGCCGACGTCCCCGCGTAATATGCTGGCTGCAGCACCCGCGCATTCGTCGCAACGCTCGTGATGCGGTCCGCCTCCGTGCAGTTCGGATCCGAGTAGAAGCGAAAGCCCGGCCGGAATTTCGCGCTCGTGCTCGTCGACGCCACGCGAAACGCCAGCGTGTAATTCATCGTCGAGTCAACAGGAATGCAAGCGGAGTTGATTCCCAAGCCGGCCGTCGCATTGTCGCCGATCTTCACGCTGTACAAACCCTGCGTCGTCGAATCCACCGGCGCCGAGCCGGCCTGCTGCTGCGCGTAGATCCCGCTGCCGGGCTGATTGATATTCGTTCCGCTGACGCCGCCCCAGCCAAAGAGCGTCGTTGAATTGCTCCATCCCTCGAATCCCGGATTCGTCAGCAGGTTCGCACCGCCTAAATCGTTCAGCCCGTAATGAAACGACGGCTGCCAGTTCGTTCCCGTATTGTCCATTGCCTGCTGCGCGGCGGCAGGCTCGTTCGGCTTCACCATCGTATTCACCGAAAGCGAGAGATAAGGATCGATCATGTGATTGCCCACCGCCGACCCGTCCGACGGATACTGAATGCAGTTGTAAACGTTCTCGCATCGGTTCGTCGGCCCGATCTGTACGTTCTGCGCACCAATCAAATTGAAGCAGATCTGCCCAAACGACGTGGTCGCGGCCTCGCAATCGTTCGCATCAAACTCGTCATTGTCCGGATAATTTCCGTTCGAATCCTTCGCCAGCGCAAACCCGATCGTCCCGGTGTTCTCTGCCGGCAAATAACACGAGTTCTGTTCTACTTTGATCGAATTGAACACACCCGCCAAATAAACGCACGTGTCGTTCTGGCTTTCCGCATCGAACTCATTGTGCTTCACCAGCGAATTCGTCGAATCCTCATTCCCTGCCGACGTATTTCCATAAATTCCATAAGATCCGCCGCCTGTTCCCAGCACGAATCGGTCGTTCTCAATATCCGCGTGTCCGATGCTCGATAGGTTCAGAACCGTCGAGCTCGCCCCCGCCGCCTGCAAATACATCTTGTCGATATGAATCCAGTCGATATTCGCGGTCGCCGCATTCGGATTCCTGACGTCCGTGCATCCCACAAGTCCGCACGCGATATATCCCGATGTCTGTGGCCGCGGGATCGTGCCCGTGCCGGCCTCTCCGCATCCATAGATGGCACCGCCGTCCCCCGCAAACTCCACGGCATCGTTTGTCCCGCTATCGTTAATCGTCAGCTTGCCCTGGCACCAAAGAAGCCCAGTGTGCGCCGGAATCGAAATGTGATGCGTCGCCGTGTACGTCCCCGTCATGCCTCGCGCATCGCACACGCCGGAAGTCGTCGCGGCCGCCGTCAGGCACGCATTGATCTGCACGCCCGCATCGGCCCCTGCAAACCGCTCCGCCTTCTGAACTCCATTCAGTGCATTCACCGCCGCCGTCCCGCTGACTGTCGCGTTTCCGGCCACACTGAGATCTCCTCCCAGCGTCAACCCGAATGCCGAAATATTATTTCCGCTTCCCGAGGAGCTCACGTCCGGCGCTAGAATCACGTCCGGATAGTTCATCGTCCCCTGGATTCCGGGGCCCGTGATTTGAACGACGTACCTTCCCGCTGGCGCATAGAAGTGGTAATTCCCGATTCCATCCGTTTGCAAGGGGTTCGGTGCGATTGTGGTCAGCGTCGCGTCCGAATAGACCGTCGCCAGTGGACTGCAAGGTGTCCCAGTCGCGCCTGCTTGGCATACTCGAACTGTCGCGCCCGCTACGGGATGCCCCGAAGGCCCGAAGACAATATCGTCCTTCCTCGAGCCCTGCGCAGACATACTCGCCACGATAAGCGAAAACGCAGTCATCAGGCACCCAACAGCCGCAATCCAGCGTCTCACGCCTCGACACAACTGGTTTTCCATTCTTGCGTTACTGCCCGTCCGCGACCTCTTCATGATGATCATTATTGCTTGCACCTTTCCCGCAACATTCGTTTTGTGCCAAGTCGATTCTCTCGTGGAGTCCTACTGGTCGCTCACTTACCGCTCACCGTCGAGACGCTTTCGCTCTTTTCTACGATTGCGCGCTCTGCACGCGCATCCATGGTGCGCGTTATCCCGTGCCGCGCCGCCTTCTCACGGTCCAAAATCGCCTGGCAGTGTCGGCAAACTGCCACCCCAGCCTTCACCTTCTCGCCGCACACGGGGCAGTCGACCGTCCTCATTGGGACATACGCCCACTCCCGTTCGACGCCGAGGGATATCGCCGCGCGCCGGTGCAAGTCCGAAATCTCCCGGTACGAGTGCCCGCGCGCCCACATCATATCGCCCTCCGCAATCAAAGCTTGGTAGTAGCGATTCCGCCGCTCTGTCGCGGTAGCAAGCTCTTCTGGCGTTGGACGTGCTCCCGCGCAAACGAATATCCCATGCTCCTGAAGATCCTGCAGCAGATCCTCAGCGATGTCTCGCGCGGAGATCGTAAAGGGGAATCGCCTGTTGTCCCCGAGATCGATCGCATCGCCTCGCGACGTGATCATCACAATCGCGTACGGCTGGTCCTTTGCGCACGCCGGAATGTGATACACACCGTGCGTTCGCGAAATATACCAGTCCTGATCGGATACCGACGCAATGGACACCGTTGCCGCCGCGTCTCCTCTCGTCTGTGTCTCGATCAGCAAATCACGCCGCCCATGTACTGGCCGCGTCGCCCGTGGATTTTCCAATCCTGTCTCCAAGTGCTTTCCCTTTCATCGCAATTTTGGCGCGCTACATCACGCCATCTAAGATCTCGTCGGCCCGCGCATTCCATTCCTTTTCGCGGCGCGTTTCGCGAACACTGAGCGCCGCTCGGCCCGCTGCCCTCGGCTGTTGCTGGGCCCATTGCACTGCCCGAACGACCCAATCGCACGCAGTTGCGGTCAACGGAATAAACTCGTTGTCTGCTCCGGCCAACGTGAAGCAATGTTCGTATTCGCCCCGCGACGGATACGGTCCAAGCGCTGGAAGACGCACGCCATCCTCGACTTCCATCGTTCGTGCATACCACTCTTCCGGCGAGCCGTACTCCTCAGGCGGCGTCCAGCGTTCGATGTGCCATCGGTCCATCGGCGTGTATTTCGGAACCTGGCGAAGTTCAATGGCCTCTCGGATCACATTTCCATTCGTGTCGCGATCCGCCCATCTTCCGCCGATCCAGCCAAGCCGGCTTCCGCCCCACACAACGCGGAAGTTCGGCTCTCCCAGCCGATTCGTCCCTCCGGCCTGCACCAGCCGCTCGCACAGACTCACAGGCGAATCATGCGTCTCTCGTGTCACTCGTATCATGGCGATTCCACTCCCACGCTGTAAAAGAGCCCGTTATTCAACTCCCTCGCGTAGGAAGGACGCCCGCCACTCGGCCCCGTGTGTCGATTGGCGGGCGCATTGGTGGGCGCTTCTGAATTTACTCTTGCCGGTGCTGTTGCCGTTGTAGGGCCGACTCGTTTTTCAGTCGGGCTGCTCTTGCCGTTGAATTTCGTAGCGGCCACCGTTGCGCGCGAATTTTGCGCGCGCCTCTCGGTGGGCGGTTTTGTCATTGGAATTTGCTTTGGTACGGCCGCCTTTTGAGCGGGTGCCCCTGCCGCTAGCTTTTGCCCTTGCAGCCGCCAAGCTTTTGGGTTGGGCCGGTTTTGCCTTTGTCAATTTCGTAGCGGCCACCGTTGCGCGCGAATTTTGTGCGCGCCTCTCGGTGGGCGGTTTTGTCGCTGGAATTTGCTTTGGTACGGCTTTTGGGCGGTCGCCTTTAAAATGATTTGCGTATCCAGGCCGCCGATAACCGACGATCGGCAACGCGCTGTCACAAAAAAGAAAGGGGCGGACTCAAATCCGCCCCTCCCGGTTTAAAGCAGCGCGCCTGCCGGCCTAACCCAACTCCCGAGGCTTCCCATGGTGGAGCTGTCGCGAAGATGGCGAGAG
>DATEME010000103.1:0-10196 GCA_035275865.1 Candidatus Acidiferrales bacterium
CGCACAGTCCTCGGGCTGTTCAGGCGCAAGGGTGAGGAAGAGCAGCTCGCCGATACACACCCGGTCCGCATGTTCTGGGAAGTGTTCGCGGATATGGCAAAGCGGAAATGCCGCCGCGAAATCACTTCATAATTCCGCGCCGGCTCTGTGGCACAGCCACTCCCGGCCCTGAAAACCTTCCGCCATTGTCAGGCGCGGGCTCGTCTGGTAAGTTCAACGGACCTGAAATTATGGCGAGGGCGACATGCAAGTGGTAGCGGGGATTGATCTGGGCGGCACGGCCGTTAATTACACCTTCATGAACCAGCAGGGCCAGTTCCTCATCGAAGTTCTGTGCGAACATCCGGCCCGCTCCAAAGAAGGACCTGTGATCTGCCTGCAGCAGATCGCAGACGGCTTGAAGATCGCCGCCGAAAAAGCCGAACTTGCGCTCTCGGATATCGTTGTCGCTGGGCTCGACACTCCCGGACCCGCCAGCGCCAAAGGAGTTCTCAGCGTGCGCGGCGCGACGAATTTCGTTCACGCCGATTGGGCCGGCTTCGATCTGCCCAACGGGCTCTCCGCCAAGCTCGGCATCCCGGTCACTTATCTAAATGACGGCAACGCGGCCGCGCTCTGGGGCCACTTTTCGATTTTCGGCGCGAATAGCGGCAAGACGTCGATCTCGGCCATCATCGGAACCGGCCTCGGCGGCGGCGTAATCGTCGCGGACAATATTATTGAAGGCCGAAACGGCTTCGGCGGCGAGCTCGGCCACGTCATAATTCCCTTCCAGACGATCGCCGGGATCGCCGATTTGAAACCGGTTTGCAACTGCGGCCGCTTCGGCGACCTCGAATCGCTCTGCTCCCTGACGGCAATCGAGCGCACGCTGCTGCCGCATTTCCTGGCGGAAAATCCCACGCACGAACTGAATCGCCTCGGCGACATGCACAAGGCCGCCAAACTCGTTCGCGGCCTGGCCGAACGCGGCGACCCGCTCTGCATGGAAATATTCCGCGTCCAGGCCCGCTCTCTCGGCCTCTTTTTCGACCAGATGATCAATACGTTCGATCCTGACGCGCTCATCGTGGGCGGCGGCGCTCTCGAGACAGCGCCCGAATTTCAACACTGGTTCTTGCGGGAAATCCGCGCCGGCATGCCCGACCAGCGAGAGGAACAGGCGAACATCCCCATTCACGTGATGCCCAATGGAGACACCGCCGGCGCCCGCGGCGCGGCCATCGAAGCGATGAAAGTGGCGAAGGCGATGAATTTGATACCGAGCACGAAATCTGACGAGGTTCAACGCCGCGCGCAAATGCATTGATCTAACAGTTTGCGGAAAAATGCGAAAGGCAGTTCCTCAGGGGCTAAAGCCCATTGTAGATGGCCGCTTCATGTCGGAGCTGAAGCTCCGACCCCCTGAAAACCATCTTTTTTCCGCAAGCTGCTAGAGATTGATCTATATGCGCAGGCGGCGGCTGAATTTCGCCACGGAGGAGCAACATGTATCGATCGCTGATGGTTTTTGCCGTTCTATTATTCGCGGCGCTTCCCGCGAGCGCCCAGGTGGTGGAGGACTATAACCCTCCGCGCGCGAACTGCTGCCTCGCCAGCACGGCAAAAAATCTTGCCGACCAGCTTCAGGATTGGAACCAGCTCGGCCGCTATCACGCGGCGGACCTGGCTCTCGAACAACAGCCCCCTGATCCTCGTCGCGTGGTCTTCATGGGCGACTCCATCACGGACATATGGAATTTGGCCGAGGCGTTTCCCGGCAAGCCGTACGTGAACCGCGGCATCAGCGGCCAGACGACCCCGCAAATGCTGGTGCGGATGTATCCCGATGTGATCGACTTGAAGCCCGCCGCAATGGTCGTCCTTGCCGGAACGAACGACATCGCGCAAAACACCGGCCCTGAAACAATCACCATGATCGAAGAAAATCTGATGGCAATGACCGAGCTCGCACAAAAACACGGCATCAAAGTGATCCTTTGCTCGCTCACGCCCGTCAGCGACTACACCATGATGACGCCCGGCCGCGGCGCCCCGCCTTTGCCTCCGGGAGCGGCCCCGGCCCACCGCATTCAGACGATCGGCCGCCCGCCGTCGGATATCCTGCATCTAAATGCGTGGATGAAGAGCTACGCGGCAAGCGTCGGCGCCACATATTGCGACTATTATTCCGCCGTCGTGGATCCTTCCGGTTTCTTCAAGGAGGGCTTTTCAAACGACGGCCTCCACCCGAACGCCCAAGGTTTTCAGCTCATGGCGCCCGCCGTCGAAGCCGCGATTGAGAAGACCCTTCAATAGGGGTTATCGCACGACCGTGAAACGGACTTCGCCGGTGACGCATTCGCAAGGAACTTCTTGATACGCCGGCACGAAGCTCCGCGAAGACGTAAAATCATTGCATGCAAAAGAAGATCTTCTGGGCGAGCTTCACGATCCTCGGGCTGATCACCGATCTGGTTCTGCCCTCGTTGACGTGGGCCTTGATCGCCACGATTCCCATCTTCCTCGCGAGCTGGTGGATCGCATACCGCAGCGGCTGGTTCTAACCGCCGCGTAATTTCCAACTGCCGTCTCCGAGCCGATTTCCGTCCTTCGTGTTGCAATAATTTCTTGACACGCCTCTCATTGCTTGTATGATTATGCAAAGGGATGAATATTCAAGCACACCGCTAAATACCCATGGGCGTCCAAAAAAGATTTCGTCAGGGGCAAATCCTGAAATTGGTGTCCGGGCAGCCGGTTGGCAGCCAGGATGAACTTCGCCGGCGGCTGGGCCACCTTGGCGTTCGCGTGACGCAAGCCACTCTTTCGCGCGATATGCGCGAACTTCATCTCGTTAAGACCTTCGACGGCTATCGCCAGCTTTCCGCGGCCGCCACGGAGGAGGCATCGCCGTTGACGGCGCTGGCGCGCGCGCTCAAGGAGTTCTTGCTGGATATCCGCCCCGCGCAAAATATGCTCGTACTGAAGACCCCGCCCGGTGGCGCTCAGCCGCTTGCGGCGGCCGTTGACGCCGAGCGCTGGAAGGAAGTCGCCGGAACACTCGCCGGCGATGACACGGTTCTGATCATCGGTTCCTCTCGTGCAGCGGCCAAGACAATCCAGCGGCGAGTGGAGGAGATGCTTCGATGAGCGGCTCGAAGCGGGTCGCCGTCGTCGGAGCAACGGGCTACGCGGGATTCGAACTAGCCAAGCTTCTGCTGCGGCACCCCAAAATTGAAAAGCTGACCTTCTTCTTGCGCGAGCGGCACGGTGACGTGCGCTGCCTTTCGGAGCTATTTCCCCAGCTTCGCGGCTGGGGCGATGCGCCGTGCAAACCCCTCTCGGTCGAGGCGGTCGTTTCCAGTGGGGCGCAGATCGTATTCCTTTCCACGCCTCACGAGGCATCCCTCGAACTCGTTCCCGCGTTGCTTGCGGCGAATCGCGATCTCCGCATCGTCGATTTGAGCGGCGCGTTTCGCTTTCGCAAGCCGGAAACATTCGCGCACTGGTACAAGCTGCCTGCGCCGGACGCGCAGATCCTCGATGAGACCGTTTACGGCCTGCCGGAGCTCTACGCGAGCGCCTTGCCAAAGGCACGCGTCGTGGCAAACCCGGGATGCTATCCGACGTCGGTGATCTTGGGGCTCAAGCCCCTTCTCGATGCAGACTGGGCCCATCGCGCGCGCGGCATCGTATGCGATTGCAAGTCGGGCGTCACAGGTGCGGGCAAGGAGCCGAAGCGCGAGACGCATTTTGTCGAAGTAAACGAGAATTTCCGCGCCTATAACCTTTTCACCCACCGGCACACGCCCGAAGTTTCCGAGCACCTCGGCCTGGCGCCGAGAGATTTCGTCTTTTCCACGCATCTCTTGCCGGTCGATCGGGGCATTCTTTCAACCTTATATGTTTGGTTGAACAGCAATCGCAGTGCAGCGGAAGTCGAAGCTCTTTACCGCGAATTCTATGCGGGCAAGCCCTTTGTGCGCGTCCTGCCGGCCGGGCGCCTGCCGGAACTCCAGCATGTGACGCATACGAATTTCTGCGATATCGGGTTCGCGGTTGATTCGTCCGGCGAGCGCTTGGCAATTGTTTCTTGTCTCGATAACCTCGGCAAGGGCGCGGCAGGACAAGCGGTGCAAAATCTGAACGGAATGTGCGGCTATCCGGAAACGGCGGGACTCCTATGAGAATGGTGATCAAGATCGCTGGCGCGCTGCTTGAAGAGGACGAGCACGTCCAGAACATCGCGCGCCAGATTGCGGAACTTGCGCGCGCGGGGAATGAGTTGCTCGTCATTCACGGTGGCGGAAAGATCTTCACCGCCACGCTGGCACGACTCGGGATCGCGAGCCGCTTCCTTAACGGCCTGCGCGTCACGGACCGCGAAACACGCGACGTGGCGATCATGGTTTTTGCGGGGTTGCTGAATAAACGCGTCGCGGGTGCCATCTCGCTCGCCGGCCAGCCGGCCGTCGGCATTAGCGCCGCGGATGCGACTTGTTTCCTGGCCGAGCCGATGCACGTCGAAGACTGCGAAGGCGGTCTCGGCTTTGTCGGATATTTGACGGAGGTAAATGTTGAATTTCTGCGTTCGCTTTGGCGCGCGGGCGTGGTTCCCGTTGCGAGCTGCATGGGCCTCGGCGCCGATGGCGAGCTTTACAACATCAACGCGGACCACATGGCTGCGGCAGCAGCCGAATTCATAAAAGCCGAGCGCCTGATTTTCCTCACGGACGTTGCCGGCGTGCTCGATGGTGATAAAGTCATCAGTTCGTTGAAGGGCCCGGAAATTGAGGATCTCATCAAGCGTCATGTTGTCTCGGGCGGGATGATTTTGAAGCTGGAAGCCGCCAAGCGCGCCCTGGCCGGGGGCGTTGCGGAAGTTCGCATCGTCGGCGGCACGCAGCCGCGTGCTTTGCTCAACGCTGCAAACGGCGCGCGGTCGCATCAGGGAACCCGCGTTTTGCCGGTCGTACGCGCGGCCAAAGCGGCGCAACGCGCAGCGGAGTAATTCCATGACAAAGAAGACCAAGACGGCTCGCGCGCATTCCGTTTTGCAGGCGAAAATTCGCGAGCAGGCGGCAAGCCATTTGATGAACACATACAAGCGTCCGCCCATGGTGTTCACGCACGGGCGCGGCTGCCGGCTCTATGATTCGCAGGGCAAGGAATATCTCGATTTCCTCGGCGGCATCGCTGTCAACGCGCTGGGTTATTCGCACCCGCGCCTGGTGCGCGTGATTCGCCGTGAAGCGGCTCGCGCCATCCATGTTTCCAACCTGTTCCACAACGCATATCAGGCCCCACTGGCCGCCAAGCTTGCCGAATGGACAGGCCTCGACCGCATTTTTTTCGCCAATAGTGGCGCTGAAGCGATCGAAGGCGCGCTGAAGCTCGCGCGAGCCTACGTCCATGGCAAAGCTGGCGGCCCGACGGAAAAGACTCGGATCCTCGCACTCGAAAACTCGTTTCACGGAAGGACATTCGGCGCGCTTTCGATTACGCATACGCTGAAGTATCGCGCCCCATTCGAGCCGCTCGTCCCCGGCGTTGAGTTCGTGAAATTCAACGACCTCACCGATCTCGAGGCGAAATTCAACGAGCACGTTTGCGCACTCGTCATCGAGCCGGTCCAGGGCGAGGCTGGCGTGTTCCCCGTGAGCGAACTCTTCTGGAATCGCGCTCGTGCGCTGGCCACGCAATTTGACGCCGCGCTGATTGCGGACGAAATTCAATGCGGGCTTGGACGTACGGGCCGGAAGTTCGCATATCAGAAATTCGCCCCGCCTCCCGATATCGTCACTATGGCAAAACCGCTCGCCGGCGGGCTCCCGCTCGGCGCTGTCGCCGCAAACGAACAGTTTGCCTCGGCATTCGTTCCGGGGCTGCACGGCTCGACCTTTGCCGGCGGACCGCTAATCTGCGCGGTCGGGTTGGAGCTGCTGGCCGTTTTGGAGAAAGAAGGTCTTATCGAGAACGCGCGAGAGCGCGGCGCAGAGTTGAGCGAAGGCATAAAGATGCTGATGACGCGCTTCGATTTCATCCGCGAAGTGCGCGGTGAAGGCCTCATCATCGGCATCGACCTGGTGACGGAAGGCGCGCCGTTCATCGAAGAGGCGTTTCGCGAAGGCCTGCTCATTAATTGCACGCACGAACACATTTTGCGTCTCCTGCCCCCCTATATCGTTAAGAAGAAGGATGTGGCGGAATTTCTGAAGAGGTTCGAGCGCGTTTTATCGCGCGGAATAAAGAACGCGCATAAGTTACAAGCGGCGGCCGTCTCAAGTGCTGCGTCTGCCGAGCCGATGAGCATGGCGGCGACAAGATGAGCAAAACGAGCGCTGTTTCTTTATCGCTGAAAGGTGATCTGCTGACGGGCGTCGAATGGAGCGCCGCGCAAGTCCAGGACTTTCTGCGGCTCGCGGCGGACGTCAAGGCGCATCCCGGCCGCTATCGGGGTACGCTCGATGGCAAGTCCTTCGTATTGCTCTTCGAGAAGCCATCGCTGCGGACGCGAGTCACTTTTGAAGTTGCGATCGCCCAGTTGGGCGGCTTCAGCACGTTTCTGGACCACACTGCATCCCGGCTCGGCGAACGTGAACCAGTGCGCGACATCGCCCGAAATCTCGAGCGCTGGGTCCAGGGGATCATTGCACGCGTATTCGCCCAGAAGACGCTCGATGATCTGGCCAAGAACGCAACAGTTCCGGTGATAAACGCGCTTTCTGACAAGTATCACCCCTGCCAGGCCCTGGCGGATTTCTTCACGCTCGAGGAGCGCTTCGGCGGACTGCGCGGGCTAAAACTCGCCTACGTTGGCGACGGCAACAATATGTGCCACTCGTTGCTGATGGCGGCAGCGCAAACCGGTGCCCACGTGCGGGTGGCCACGCCCGAAGGGTATGAGCCGGACGGCTCAATCGTCTCGCACGCAAAACGCATCGCGCAGCTAACCGGCGGAGATGTCGAAATTTTGTCGTCGCCGCAAGAAGCTGTTCGCGGTGTGCAAGCGGTCTATACGGATGTCTGGGCCAGTATGGGTCAGGAGGGCGAAGCGGCAACTCGTGAGGCCAACTTCGCTTCGTATCAAGTAAATGAGGCGCTTTTTTCGCTGGCTGCTCCGGATGCCGTATTTTTGCACTGTTTGCCGGCGCATCGAGGCCTCGAAGTCACTGACGCGGTGATGGATTCGCCGCGATCGGTTGTTTACGATCAGGCGGAAAACCGCCTGCACGTGCAGAAAGCGATTCTGCACAGTCTGCTTAGCGCGTAGTCGCTCAATCCAAGGAGAAAAAATTGGCAAAGAAGGTCGTAGTCGCGTATTCCGGAGGGCTTGATACCTCCATCATCATTCCCTGGCTGAAGGAGAACTATAACAACTGCGAAGTGATCGCCATGATTGGCGACCTCGGCCAGCAGGAGGACCTCGAAGCGGCGCGCAAGAAGGCGCTCGCCACGGGCGCAAGCGCAGCGTATGTGGAAGACCTGCGTGAAGAATTTATTACCGATTACATCTGGCCCACATTGCGCGCCGGAGCCGTCTACGAGCACCGATACCTGCTCGGCACATCATTCGCGCGACCTATTCTAGCCAAACGCCAGGTGGAGATCGCAAAAAAAGTCGGCGCGGACGCTCTCGCGCACGGTTGCACTGGCAAAGGCAATGATCAGGTGCGCTTCGAACTTGCGGCCAAGGCACTCGGCCCGGAACTGAAAATCATTGCTCCCTGGCGCGAATGGAAAATCAATTCGCGCGAAGAGGCAATTGCGTATGCGGAATCGCACAGCGTTCCCATCGAGCAAACCACGAAGAACATTTACAGCCGCGACCGCAACATTTGGCACTTGAGCCACGAAGGCGGCGTGCTGGAAGACCCTGCGAACGCGCCTGACGAAGCGATGTGGCAATGGATCACATCGCCGACGAAGGCGCCGGACAAGCCGGCTGAAGTCGAAATCGGCTTCGATGCGGGCACACCCGTTTCGGTGAACGGCAAAAAGCTCTCGCCAATGGCTTTGCTGAACCAACTGAACGAAGTTGCCGCGGCAAATGGCGTCGGACGCATCGACATTGTCGAAAATCGCCTCGTCGGCATGAAATCCCGCGGCGCGTACGAAACGCCGGGCGGCACGCTGCTCATTCAGGCGCACCGCGAGCTCGAATCGCTCTGCCTTGACCGCGAGACGATGCATTACCAGCAGATGCTCGCGCTGCGCTATGCAGAGATGGTCTACTACGGCATGTGGTTCACGCCGTTGCGCGAATCGCTCGACGCGTTCTTCACGCAATCGCAAAAGCGCGTCACCGGGTCGGTGAAACTCTCTCTATTCAAAGGCAACGTGAGCGCCTCGTCGCGCGTTTCTCCGTATTCGCTCTATCGCGCCGGACTCGCCAGCTTCTCGATGACCGGCTACAACCCAAAAGACGCCGAAGGCTTCATCAATCTTTTCGCTTTGCCGATCACTGTGCCTCTCGACGCGCAAGTGAAAGAGGCTAAAGCTAGATGAGCGGAGCCAAGATGTGGGGCGGCCGGTTCGAACGCGGACCGGACGCCTCCTTCTACGAATTCGAGCGCTCGTGGCAATTTGACCGCAGGTTTCTCCCGCAAGAGCTTGCGCTGGATCGTGCCTGGGCGCGCGCCCTCGCCGCGGCAGGCGTCCTCACCAGCGATGAATCGCAAAAACTTGTCACCGCGCTTGATGAGATTGAAGCCCGCTCGCGTACCGACGCCGCCTGGCTCGAAACTTCGAATGCCGAGGACGTCCATCATTTCGCCGAAATGGCCCTGATCGAAAAACTCGGTCCGCTCGGCGCGAAGCTTCACACCGGGCGCAGCCGCAACGAAATGGTTGCAACCGAATTCCGCATGTACGTGAAGGATTCCGCGCGTGAAGTTAGGCGCGCACTCGGTTCGCTCGCGCGTGCCATCGCGGCTCAAGCAAAATCCGATCTCGGCATCCCGATGCCCGGCACCACGCACATGCAGCACGCGCAACCGCTTTTGCTTTCCCACTGGCTTCTCGCGCATGGCGAAGCCTTCTTGCGCGATGCGGACCGCCTCAAGGGCGCGGCGCAGCGGGCGGATTCTTGCCCGCTTGGTTCAGGGGCGCTCTCCGGCTGCGCGTTCCCGCTCGATCGCAACGCGCTGGCGAAAGATCTCGGTTTCTCCGCGATTACGGCCAATAGCCTGGATGCCGTCAGCGACCGCGATTTCGCGCTGGAATACCTCTTTGCCCTTTCAACGACGGCGATGCACCTCTCGCGACTCGCCGAAGACATGGTCCTCTTCGCCTCGCCGGAATTCGCCTTCATCGAGCTGCCCGACGAATACTCAACGGGCAGCAGCCTGATGCCGCAAAAGAAAAATCCGGATGCATGGGAATTGATCCGCGGCAAAACCGGGCGCATCTATGGCTCGCTCGTCGCCCTGTTGACTACATGCAAGGGCCTGCCGTCCAGCTATCAACGCGACTTGCAGGAAGATAAAGTGCCGCTCTTTGATGCGCACGATCAAACGCTCGCTACGGCGCAGATCGCCGCCGCGACTCTTTCCGCCACGAAATTTCGCGAAGCGCGTCTGCGCGAAGCCGCAAGCGATCCGTCGCTTGTCGCAACCGAACTGGCGGATTATCTTGTCGCCGCGGAAGTTCCCTTCCGCGAGGCGCACGAAATCGTCGGCAAAGTGCTTCGCGCTGCCGAACGTGACGGCAAGTCCATCCGCGAAATGCCGATCGATAAACTGAAGGAATTTTCGCCCGCATTCGGGCGCGACGTTTCGGCAGTTCTTACCGTCGACGCCGCCCTCGCGCGCAGGTCGTCGCCCGGTGGAACGGCGCCCGGCGCCGTCCGTGCCGCGCTGGAGAATTTCGAAGCGCGCGTTTCAAAGCTTGAGGAGAATCCGTGATCGTGCTCAAATTTGCGTCCATCCGGAAACATATCGAGGCAGCGGCCATCGCGCTATGAATCCTTATCTGTCTGATTCCCAAGTCCCGCGCGGATTTTCCTTCGCCGCTGTCCATTGCGGCCTGAAGCGAGCCAAACTCGACCTCGGCCTCGTGCTCAGCGAGACGCCCGCATCGGCCGCGGCTCTCTTCACTACGAACCAGGTCGTGGCCGCGCCTGTCATCATCTCGCGCGAGCACCTGCGCAAATCCAAAGGCCGCATGCGCGCCGTGATCGTCAATTCGGCCAACGCAAACTGCTGCACCGAAAA
>DATEME010000104.1:0-1381 GCA_035275865.1 Candidatus Acidiferrales bacterium
CTGTACCTAGATGGCGGCCGAGGGGGAGCGCAAACATTCGCCCTGACGAGTATTCCCTGTTCCTCGCCGGAGGCGACGCCATCAGATTTTTGGCTCAATTGGCGGATGTGTCCGGTTCGAGCGGTGCGATAAGTCGCCGCAGCTCGGCACCGTTGTGCCTCCCGGAAATCAAATCCGGACATATTCGTGATGCAATCCTCCGAGGATTGGTCGGCAAAGAATATCCCCTGCCCTCTTTGCGGTGCGCGATAGCGGCGCATCCTTATCCAAGGCCAAGTGCGTCCGTATCTCATTATAATAGACGGCGTATGATTTCAGAATCTGGCGCAGATGCGCCTCGCCCAAGACAATGATGTGGTCGGCACATTCGCGCCGGATCGATCCGATCAGCCGTTCAGCAAAGCCGTTCTGCCAGGGTGAGGCCGGTGCAATAGGCTTGTCCCGAATGCCCATGGCGCGCAGCCGGCATGTGACGACGGTGCCGTAGATCTGGTCGTGGTCCCGGACCATGTAGCGCGGAGCCTCGTTCCAGGGGAATGCCTCCGTTATTTGACGTGCGACCCATTCGGCGGTTGGATGTGCCGTGACGTTGATACAGACAAGTTCTCTGCGGTCTAGCCGAACGATGACGAAGGCATAGAGCAGTTTGAAGCCAATCGTTGGGATAACAAATAAGTCCATGGCGGCAACGTCTGGAGCATGATTACGCAAGAAGGTTCGCCATCCCTGGCTGGGTGGCACCCGCCGTTTGACCATGTACTTGGCGACGCTCGACTGCGCGACCTCAAACCCCAGCTTAAGTAGTTCCCCGTGGATGCGTGGCGCGCCCCAAAGCGGATTTTCGACGCTCATCCGCCGAATCAAGACGCGCAGCTCCGTCTCGATCCGCGGTCGCCCTCCCCGTGGGCGCGACTTCCAACGCCAATAGCAGCGAAATCCGGCTCTGTGCCAACGCACGAGCGTCTCGGGCCGAATGATTGTGAGAACCTTCAGGATTGCTGGAAACCAGCGATACAGCTGGATAAAGAACCAGCGATCAAGGTTCGTGAGCCGAACGCGACCCCGCGGCCTGCGCCTCAAGACAATCAACTGATGTCGCAGCGCCGCATTCTCGGCTTCAAGTCGCAACCTCGACCTGAATGGCGAGGCCAGGACGCATAGAGCAAAGCGGAACAGCCCGATCATCCCGCCAGCTTAAGCGATTCCAACGCGGCATCACAATCGGATGAGGTTTTCGGTACACACAGGGTGGCTCAGCATCTCGGCTGCGACGGCCGTACCGTGCAACGCTGGCTCGCGGAGCACGGGAAGAGCTTGTCCGAGATTCTCGACGCGGAACGGTCCGAAATGGTGGTTCGCCTCATCGAAGATCGAAATCGAT
>DATEME010000105.1:0-12146 GCA_035275865.1 Candidatus Acidiferrales bacterium
GCGCGTCCAAGCAAGCGCCTTCGCGCCCTTATCGATTCCGTGAAGAGATCATGATTAGCCGCACATTGGTTCCCCGCGACGTGAAGCCCGTCAATGGCGACGAGCTTAGGAAAGCGGGCAGCCGTGTGACCACAGCCATGGACGACCGCATGGTCGTCCCGGCGGGCCCGTCCGATGCCCCGCCGCTGAACGGAAAGTCGAATATTCCCCAACACATGCCGCTCGACGTTCTCGTCAGTCGCCTGCTCGTCGCGCGGGACATGCCCGTCAAGCCGATCGAGCGTTCCATCGAAACCCAAGAAAAGGGCGTGATGGCGCTCGAGGTTCTCGATTCGCGAATGGTCGTACCGGCCCATATCAAGCCGCTCGAACCGGAACAGCAGGAGCTATTCGCGCCCATCGATACCGCGAAGTTCCGTGACGTAATCGAACCCGACATTTTCATCACCGGCGACGCTAATCTGCTCATCGAGCCCGAAGAGAAGCATGACGCCAAATGGGACAATCTCGCTCGCATAGGATCGATCGCTGCTCACATTGTCTTGATCCTCTTCCTTATCAACATAGGGAAGATATTCAAACCGAGGGTTCCCACGCAGGCAGACCTCGAACGAGCCCAAAAAGAGCTGAGCTTTGTCTACTTGCCGCCTGAAACTCCAACTCCTCCGCCGCCTGCGCCGAAAATGCCGCGCATCGATCCCAAGATGCTGGAGCGGATGGCGCCACCCGTAGAAAAGCCGATTGTGCCCGAGCCCGCGCCCCAGCCCCCTCCGCCTGTGAAACCGCAGCCGGATTTACCGGAAGCGCCGACTCCGCACGTCGCGACGCCGCAGCCTCCTACACCACAGCCACAGCAACAGCCCCCACAGGTGGCGCAAAACCTTCCGACTGCGCCCTCACAATTGGAGCCGATCAAGCCGCAGAATAACCATTTAAATCTGCAGCTGCCGAATCAGTCGCCGGGCCAAGTACTTCAGCAGCAAGAGCAGGACGCACTGAAGCAGCATCGCGGCGGCGGAACGTTCTCGACCGAAGGCCAATTCCCGACAAGCCCGGGCGGCCAAGGCCCCACCGTCGGCAATCAGGTGCAGATTCTTACGCCGACCGAAGGCGTCGACTTCAATAGCTACATCCAGCGCATGCTGGAGACTATTAAGCGCAACTGGTACGCCGTGATGCCGCAATCGGCGATGCTGGGCGACAAAGGCGTCGTCTACATCACATTCCAAATCAATCCAGACGGCAGCGTTCAGCCGCCCGATCCCCAGATGCTTGGCACCTCCGGCAAGCCGCCCCTCGACAATGCTGCAATGTCTTCGATTCGCGCCTCGAACCCGTTCGAGCCATTGCCCAGGGAGTTTCACGGCCCCTACATGCGGTTCGGAATCTACTTCTTGTATAATCTGCCGGTCGAATACCTCAACCATCACTAAACGATTCCTGTGCAAATAAATCGCACGCAAGTTGCCGGCGCACTATTGCTCGCTGGTCTCGTACTCTTGATCGTTCTTCTCCGCTATTGGAAGTTTTCCGGATGAGTGGCCCGTCTCTCGAATTGGCGCCGCTGATTGTCGTGCTCGGGCCAACTGCCTCCGGCAAATCAGCGCTCGGAATTGAGTTGGCTCGCCGCTTCGACGCCGAGGTGGTCGTTTGCGATTCGACGCAGGTCTACCGCCATTTTGATATCGGAACGGCCAAAATTCCCGCCTCCGAGCAGCATGGAGTTCCCCACCACCTCACTGATCTCGTTGAACCAGACGAAGTCTTCACTGCAGGCGAGTACCGCAGGCGCGCCATAGCCGTACTGGATGATCTGAAGCGGCGCCGTAAGCTGCCCGTGCTGACGGCGGGTACTGGCCTTTACCTCCGCGCACTGCTCGAAGGCCTCGCCGATGCACCGGAGCGCTCCGAGGAACTCCGGTCCCGTCTACGCGCAATCACGGAGCGTCGCGGGCCCGAGTATTTGCACCATCTGCTCGCCAGAATTGATCCAGAAGCCGCCAAAAAGGTCGCGGTGCGGGACGCGCAAAAGGTCATACGCGCAGTTGAGATACGCACGCTGGCGCGCCAGACAGTCGGCGAAGTCCATCGCTCCGGCCGTGAAGCACTTCAAGGTTTTCGCGTGACAAAAATCGGCCTGTTGCCAAATCGGAAGGCTCTTTACGCGCATATCGAGGCGCGCACACGCGACATGGTCGCCAGCGGCTGGCTTGCAGAAGTGCGGGCGCTCGTAGCCAGGGGAAGCTCTCCGGACGCAAAGCCGTTCCAGTTCATCGGCTATCGTGAATTGAAGGATCATCTCGAAGGGAAAATCAGCCTCGAAGAAGCCGTACGAAGCATCCAGCAAGCGACGCGGCAGTTCGCCAAGCGCCAAATCACCTGGTTTCGCCGCGAACCGGACGTCCACTGGCTGGAGGGATTCGGAGCCGACGCAAAGGTAATCGATAGAGCCGTCGAAATTGTCGCTAACGGTACCCGTTAGCAGCCTGCGGTCCTAGTTTTAAACGTAGCGCCGCCGGCCTTCAGCGCGGCACTCGACGCTTCGTCTCACCGGTTGCCAAGAGGCCGCCGCATTTGTCTTTTGTTGCTTATCTGGGATGTACGCAAATCCTCCAACGCAACGTGCCAATCCCCAAACTTGACACAATCCCCAAACTTGCTTGACCCCTCGTCCCAGTACGAGTATCTTTCCAACTTACATACGCCCACGTATGGCTAGCCCATCTCCTGTTCGATTACCTCTTCAACCAAGCGATTGGACACGCGCGGGCATCGTCCGGTTAGCGAAAGACGGCGTCGAATCCGTGCGAGTCGAAGTCCTCGCCCGCGATCTTGGCGTCAGCAAAGGCAGTTTCTACTGGCACTTTCGCGATCGCGACGAGCTTTTGATGCAAATCCTCCAGGCTTGGAAGACTTCCGAAGCGGAGTGGCTGTCTCAAGAAGAGACCGAATCGGCGGAAAAGCCGAGTGCCGCAACCCGATGGGCGCGATTCGTGGAACGAAGCGCCGAACCGGACAGAATCCGCGAAGAAATTGCGGTTCGCGCATGGGCGCGGCGGGACGAGCGCGTGGCAACTTGCGTGGCCGACGTGGAAAAACGGCGGGTTCGCGTCATCGCGAACATCCTCGGCGAGGTTGGCTTCGCCCGGCGGGCAGCGGAATCCTGGTCCGAAATGGTGTGCTTGGTCTATTCGGGATGGCTGGATCGGACGGCCCGCGATGGCGAATTCCGGCTGGCGGGCAGGGGTCTGGGCGAATTCCTTTCTGAATTGATATTGGCTGCGTCCGCCAAGGCTACAGCTGCGAATCAGTGAACCCCGGCAGATTCTCACGCGTCTAACAAGTTCGAAATGACGGCCATGGCGCAGTTTCAGGTGTAAAAGGTTCTTTACCTGTTGTTACCTTCTGTCACGTCTCTGCTGATGTCATAATACCGGCACACGATAGTGCAGCCTTAATGCGGCGAGAAGTATCCCTTCCGTCCGCTGCCGGTGAGGAGTCTAAGAAGTATGTGGATCGTCAGGCTTGCGTTGCGCAGGCCTTATACATTCGTCGTCGCCGCTATCTTGATTCTGATCGTCGGCGTCGTCTCCATCATCCGGACTCCCGTCGACATTTTCCCCAATATCGACATTCCGGTCGTAAGTGTCCTTTTCAACTACAACGGGTTTTCTCCCGAGGACATGTCGAACCGGATCATCTACATCTACGAGCGCATCCTCACCACGACCGTCGACAATATCGAACACATCGAATCGCAGTCGTTGGATAGCCGCGGCATCGTTAAAATCTACTTTCAACCCGGCACGCAAATCGCAACGGCCATTGCGCAAGTCACCTCGGTTTCCCAGACAATCGTCAGGCAGTTGCCCACCGGAACCACGCCGCCGCTGGTGATTACCTACAATGCGTCCACCGTTCCCGTACTGCAGCTTGCTTTGTCGGGCCAAGGATTGAACGAGCAGGAGCTATTCGACTCCGGCGTCAATTTCATTCGTCCGCAGCTTGTCACAGTGCCGGGCGCTGCCATCCCGTACCCCTATGGCGGCAAGCAGCGCACCATCATGGTCGATTTGAATCTGCCCGAGCTGCAAGCCAAGAATCTCTCGCCGGTGGACGTGGCCGGCACCATCGCTTCCCAAAATCTGATCCTGCCGGCAGGCTCCGCCAAAATCGGCCCATATGAATACCAGGTCGACATGAACGGCCCGGCCGAAACCATCCGCGATATCAATAATCTGCCGATTAAAACCGTCAACGGCTCGACGATTTACATTCACGACGTGGGGAATGTGAGAGACGGATTCACACCGCAAACGAACATCGTGCGCGTGAACGGAAATCGCGCGGCGCTCATGGCGATCCTCAAATCCGGCGCCTATTCCACCTTGGACATCATCAAGGACATCAAAGCGAAGCTTCCTCAGATTGAAGACGCGCTTCCTGTCAAAGTGGATATCCGCCCTGTATCGGATCAATCGATCTTCGTGCTCGCTTCCATCAACGGCGTGATTCGCGAAGGCGCCATCGCGGCCGTGCTCACCGGCCTCATGATCCTTCTGTTCTTGGGAAGCTGGCGCAGCACGGTGATCATCGCCATCTCAATCCCGCTTTCTGTTCTCACGTCCTTGATCGTACTGAGCGCGCTCGGCGAGACGATCAACATCATGACGCTCGGCGGCCTGGCGCTCGCCGTCGGCATCCTCGTGGATGATGCCACCGTCGCGATGGAAAACATCCATCGCAATCTCGACCAGGGCAAGGAACTTTACCAGGGCATCCTCGATGGCTCGGCGCAAATCGCGGTCCCGGCGCTCGTTTCGACGCTCGCGATCTGCATCGTTTTCGTGCCGATGTTTTTCCTGACGGGTGTCTCCAAGTATCTGTTCGTCCCGCTCGCTGAAGCCGTCGTGTTTGCGATGCTCGCATCCTATTTGCTCTCGCGAACGCTCGTGCCCACGATGGCCCGCTACCTTCTCGTGCAGCAAACGGAAGAGGAGCGGAAAGAACTTACGGAACGTTCTCGGAACCCCCTTGTGCGGATGCAGGCGAAATTCGAATCCGGCTTCGAACGTTTCCGGCATTCGTATCACGGCATCCTCCAAGGCGCAGTGCGGCACCGAAAAATCTTTACGGTCTGCTTCCTCGCATTTTGCGTACTCTCATTTGCACTGCTTCCCTTCGTTGGCGAAGACTTTTTCCCCCGCGTCGATAGCGGCGAATTCAAATTTCACATTCGCGCGCCCATCGGCACGCGCATCGAGGAAACCGCGAGCCTTTGCGATCAGATCGAGTCCGATATTCGCGAGACGATTCCCTCATCGGAATTGACAAGCATCGTGGACAACATCGGCCTTCCCTACAGCAGCATCAATCTCTCCTACAGCAATTCGGCGCCGATCGGCCCCGAAGACGCCGACATTCAGGTTGAATTAGCGGAAAATCATCGGCCCACAATCGATTACGTCCGCGAGCTGCGCAAGAAACTTCCGCAAGATTTTCCGGGCGTCTCGTTCTATGAGCTGCCCGTGGACATCGTCAGCCAGATTCTCGACTTCGGTTTACCCGCGCCTGTCGACATCCAGGTCGTCGGGCGAAACCAAGTCGCAAATCATCAGTTCGCCGACGAGTTGATGAACAAATTGAAATTCGTTCCGGGAATAGTCGATCTGCGCATTCAGCAGCCGCTGAACTACCCGCGCTTGCATATCGACGTGGACCGCACGAAAGCCAGCCAAGTGGGCCTTACGCAGCGCGACGTGGCCAGCAACTTGCTGCTCTCGCTAAGCGGAAGCGGACAAGTCCAGCCGACGTTCTGGCTCGATCCAGCAACGGGCGTGAGCTACTCGGTCAACGTGATGTCTCCGCAATACCGCGTCGATTCGCTTTCCGACCTGCAAAATATTCCGGTCACCGGCGGCGCTGACTCCGCTCCGCAGATTCTCGCAGGGCTCGCCTCATTCACGCGCGGCGGCGAGATGGGGATGATTTCGCATTATAATATCCAGCCCGAAATCGACATTTTCGGCGCAGTCGATGGCCGGGATCTCGGCAGCGTGGCTCGCGAGATCACGCCGATCATTGACGGCAGCAAGAAGAATCTGCCCCGCGGCTCCCAAGTCGTCGTACGCGGGCAAATGGAGACGATGAATTCCTCCTTCGAAGGCCTGCTGGGCGGGTTGGTCTTTTCGATTTTGCTCGTCTACCTGCTGATCGTGATCAACTTCCAGTCGTGGCTCGATCCGTTCATCATTTTGATGGCCCTTCCGGCGGCGCTTGCCGGCATCGTGTGGTTTTTATTCGTCACCGGCACAACGATTAGCGTGCCTGCTCTGACGGGCGCCATCATGTGCATGGGCGTCGCCACGGCCAATAGCATCCTTGTTGTCAGCTTTTCGAAAGAGAAGCTCGAAGAAGGAAAAACGCCGGCCGAAGCTGCCTTGGAAGCGGGATTCACACGATTCCGCCCTGTCCTGATGACGGCACTCGCAATGATTATCGGCATGCTGCCGATGTCCTTGGGAATAGGCGAAGGCGGCGAACAAAATGCGCCGTTGGGCCGAGCCGTAATCGGCGGGCTGCTGCTCGCGACAGTCGCGACGCTGTTTTTCGTGCCGGTCTTCTTCAGCGTCGTCCACGGACGCAAGCGCGACGAGATCTCTTCGCCGGCGGAATCATCGGGAGATGTCGCATGAGCCAAAAGGAACGTTTCGAATACAGCCGGCGGACGGTTGATGCGCAAGCCGGCAAGGGTGGCCTCGCTGCGATCATCGGATTGCTCGTCGTCGCCGGTATCGTGGTCGCCGGTATCGTTCCACGGATGCGCGCCGAAAGGGAGCTGAAGACGACGACGGAGGAGCTCGCGCTGCCTACCGTTGTCGTAACACAGCCGCGCGAGGGCGCACCCCAGACGGAAATCGTTCTGCCCGGCAACATCGAAGCGTTCACCGACTCTCCTATCTATTCGCGCACGAACGGCTATCTCAAAAAATGGTACGCCGATATTGGAGCGCACGTAAAAAAAGGTGAATTGCTTGCCGAGATCGAGACGCCCGAAATCGATCAGCAGCTCGATCAGGCCAAAGCCGATTTGAACACTGCCGAGGCAAATTTCAATCTCTCGCAAACCACGGCGCAGCGTTATCAGGATTTGGCAAAAAGCGATTCGGTTTCCAAGCAAGCCGTCGACAACGCGATCGGCGATTTCGAAGCTAAAAAAGCCATGGTCGCGTCCGCGCAATCCAACGTCAACCGGCTCGAGCAGCTGCAGTCATTCGAGAAAATCTACGCGCCATTTGACGGTGTCATCATAGTACGAAACACAGACGTCGGCCACCTCATCAATTCCGGCGCAAGCGCGCCCGGAAACGAACTCTTTCATATCGCGGCGATCAACAGGCTCCGCGTTTACATCAACGTGCCACAGGAATATTCCGCCTCTGCAAGACCCGGGCTGCCCGCCGAGCTCGAACTACAGGAATTCCCAGGGAAGCGATTTAAGGGAACGCTCGTCCGGACTGCGAACGCGATCGATCCCACGTCGCGAACGCTCTTGACCGAAGTCGATGTAGATAATCCCACCGGCCAGCTTCTGCCTGGCGCGTTTGCGCAGGTTCACCTGAAGATACCTGCCGGCACACCATCCGTGATCGTCCCGGTGACGGCTTTGATTTTTCGCGCCCAAGGCTTGCAGGCAGCGGTCGTCAACGATGGCAAGCACGCGGAGATTCGCAACATCGCTCTCGGCCGCGACTACGGAGACGAAGTCGAAGTGCTTTCCGGGCTTGCGGCGCAAGATCACGTGATGGTGAGCCCGCCGGATTCGCTCGTGCAAGGCGAAGAGGTGCGCGTGACGCAAGCTCCGAACAGCGATGTGCAGAACGGCGCAGGCCGCGCATCTTCGGCTCCAGCCCGCCGGACTTCACCCGGGCGCTAGCTCCTCCGCGTGACGATTTGCTTTCATTGGCGCGGCGTTTCAGATTTAAACGTAGCGCCGCGGCCTTCAGCGCGGCACTCGAAGCACGCTCTCGCCCCAAACGGCAGCTGCGGAGGTTTCGCAGCCTTTCTGGGCGCGTTTTTGAATGAAAGCTCGCCCCTCGCTCTGCGGACGAACCAGCGCCATAGGCGCGGCGCAACTTGGCCCAACGCGCGAGCGCTGGGTGATTGCGATAAAGAGATCGAGCGCCGTAGGTGCGACACACGGATTGACAGGGCGCCAGGGCTTGACCGGAATGTCTGGCGCGTCGAGGGCGGGACAAGACGATTCCCAAAATCGTAGAGGCACGATGAAACACAGAATGATTCTTGGGCTTGGCATTCTTGTGCTGGGCGGCTGCACGGTGGGACCGAAATACCAGCGGCCAGCCGTTGTCACGCCGCAGGCGTACAAAGAACCTGGCCAAGAGTGGAAACTAGCGGCGCCGAGCGACGCCATCGCCAAAGGGACTTGGTGGGAAATTTACCAGGACTCGCAGCTCAATGCGCTGGAAGACCAACTCACTGCGGCGAACCAAACGTTGAAAGCGGCGCAGGACCGCTTCGCCGTGGCTCGCGCGGCAATCGGCGGCGTCCGCGCTGCATATTATCCGACCCTCAGCGTCAGCCCGTCAGCAGCTGGAATTGGCCAATCCCAAAACAAAGCGCTCTACAGCAATAGCGGCCATCAAACCTACTCGGATTATCAAATTCCCTTCGATGTCGCCTATGAGCCCGATCTTTGGGGCCGCGTCCGTCAAAACGTGGCAAGCGCGCGAGCAAATGCGCAGGTGAGCGCCGCAGACATGGCGAACGTCGCGCTAAGCATGCACGCCGAACTGGCTCTCGATTATTTCGACCTTCGCAGCATGGATTCGCAGGAGCAACTGCTTCAATCAACGGTGAATTCCTACACTGAAGCGTTGCGTCTCACCCAAGAGCTTTACAATGGCGGCTTGGCTTCCGCGGTCGACGTGGCTCAAGCCCAAACTCAGCTTGAGACGACGCGCGCCGAATCGGTCGACATCGGCGTGCGGCGCGCCGCGGACGAACACGCGATCGCGGTGCTCGTCGGACAGCCCGCCTCGGATTTCAAAATTGACCCCCTGCCGCTAACGGCCCCACCCCCCGCAATTCCGGCCGGCCTGCCGTCGGATTTGCTTGAGCGGCGCCCCGATATTGCGGCGGCCGAAAGAATCGTCGCATCCGAAAACGCGCTGATCGGCGTCGCGCGGACGGCATACTTCCCGAACTTGTTGATCAATGCCACCGGAGGATTTGATAGTGGCAAGATTACAACGCTGTTGGAGGGCCCTGCGGGATTTTGGTCGCTCGCCGGCTCCGCGGCGGAAACAATCTTCGAAGGCGGAGCGCGTCGTTCCGCGGTTCAAGAGGCACAGGCAAATTACGATCAATCCGTCGACAATTACCGGCAGGCCGTGCTCACCGCGTTTCAGGAAGTGGAAGACAATCTCGCCGCGCTGCGGATTCTCGAAACCGAAGCGACCACGGAAGATGCCGCCGTCGCTGCCGCGCAGCATTCGCTGTCTCTTTCGCAAACGCGCTATCGCGGCGGCGTCACAAACTACCTCGAAGTAACGACTGCTCAAAGCGCGGCCTTAGCCGATGAGCGTGCGGCCGTCGACATTCTGGCGCGGCGCATGGCCGCAAGCGTATTGCTCGTCAAAGCTCTAGGCGGCGGCTGGAACACATCGCAGATGCCGCAAGTCTCACAACTCCATCCCTAGCACTGTTCGTCTTGTTTCCTCTTGTACGTCTGCTCTTGTACGTTTGCCTTTGTAGCGGCCGACTCGCTGTTCAGTCGGGCGCCTTTGCCTTTGCCTTTGCCTTTGCGGTCTCCTCTCCTTCCTATGCCTCCCATGCCTCCTCAACCTCCTATTCTTCCTCCGCCGAACTCGCCACCTTCAGCACCGAGAGAAACGCTTCCTGCGGGATATCGACTCTGCCCACGCGCTTCATCCGCTTCTTTCCTTCCTTCTGCTTTTCGAGCAGTTTGCGCTTTCGCGTGATATCGCCGCCGTAGCACTTAGCCAGCACGTTCTTGCGTATCGCGCTGATCGTTTCGCGCGCCACTACGCGGCTGCCAATGGCCGCTTGCAACGGCACCTCAAACTGCTGGCGCGGAATCAGCTTTCGAAGGCGGGAAACAAGATCGCGGCCGCGTTCATAGGCTTGGTCGCGATGACAAACGATTGTGAGCGCGTCGACCAGCTCTCCGGCTACCAGCACGTCAAGCTTCACTAGATCGGATTCGCGATAACCCGAGAGGTGATAATCGAGCGACGCGTAACCGCGAGAGACGCTCTTCAGCCGGTCGTAAAAATCGAGCACGATCTCATTGAGCGGCATTTCGTATGTGAGCATCACGCGCGTAGGTGAAAGGTATTCGAACTTTTTCTGCACGCCTCGCTTTTCTTCGCAGAGCGCCAGCACGCCGCCGATCGATTCGTCAGACGTGATGATCATTGCCGTCAGGATCGGCTCTTCGATCGCCTTGATCGAGCTTGGCGGCGGGAATTTCGCCGGGCTGTCCACTTCGAGCACTTCGTCGCTGATCGTCGTAATCCGGTATTCCACGCTGGGCGCGGTCGTGATCAGGTCGATATTGAATTCGCGTTCGAGCCGCTCCTGTACGATCTCCATATGCAGCAGGCCAAGGAAACCGCAGCGGAAACCGAAGCCGAGCGCGACAGAGTTTTCAGGTTCGTAAAAAAAAGCCGCGTCATTCAATTGCAGTTTTCCGAGGGCATCGCGAAGCAGCTCATAATCGCTGGCATTCACAGGATATAGACCCGCGAAGACCATCGGCTTGATCGCCTCAAACCCAGGCAGCGCCGGAGCGTTACGGTCCGCTTCCACAACTGTATCGCCCACTCGGGCATCCGCCACACGCTTGATATTCGCAATTACAAAGCCGACGTCGCCCGCCGCCAGTTCCTCGAGAACGACCGCCTTCGGTGTCAATACGCCGAGGTCTTCCACTTCGTAAACCTCGTTGTTGGCGCAAAGCCTGATTTTCATACGCGGCGTGATGTGGCCCTCCATCACGCGAACCAGAATCACGGCGCCTCTGAACGGATCGAACCAGGAGTCGAAAATAAGGGCTTGTAACGGGTGATTTGCGTCTCCTTTTGGCGCTGGAACGTGTTTTACGATCGCTTCGAGGACATTTTCGACACCAATCCCGCTTTTCGCGCTGATCAGCAGCGCGTCCTCGGCGGGAATCGCGAGCACATTTTCAACCTGTTCCTTCACGTGATCGGGCCGAGCCGCCGGCAGGTCAATCTTATTGATTACAGGAAGGATCGTAAGATTGTGCCGCGCGGCGAGAAATGTGTTGGCCACCGTTTGCGCCTCCACACCCTGGCTCGCATCTACCACGAGCAGCGCGCCCTCGCACGCCGAAAGCGCCCGCGAGACTTCGTAGGAAAAATCGACGTGTCCCGGCGTATCGATCAGGTTCAGCCGGTATTCGTGGCCGTCGGGCGCCGCGTAATGCAGCCGTATGCTCTTTGCTTTGATCGTGATGCCGCGTTCGCGTTCCAGGTCCATCGAATCGAGGACCTGCGCCTGCATTTCGCGCTGGCTCAGCGCGCCGGTGAGTTCCAGTAGGCGGTCCGCCAACGTGGATTTCCCATGATCGATGTGAGCGATGATGCAGAAATTTCGGATGAAATGAGGATCCATGAATTTTTGCGTAC
This sequence comes from Candidatus Acidiferrales bacterium, assembly GCA_035275865.1. GTDB lineage: Bacteria > Acidobacteriota > Terriglobia > Acidiferrales > UBA7541 > Palsa-295. The sequence continues at coordinate 11,697 of DATEME010000105.1, forward strand.
ATTTGAGTGTGCCATAGAGTGCTTCAGCGGCCAAATTCGAGCTGAGGTGCGGCGAGTCTGTCTCGCAACCGGCGAGGGTTTTCGTAGAGCCGGCTTTCTTTTCAGCCGGTCGCCGATCAAACGGCTCTCGTTGTCGTGGAGCCACGACGATTCTGCTTTTTTCCGCAGCCGTTTAGCCGTGACGTAAAAACGGACAATCATGTCGGCTTTCGTTTTGCGGCACGCAGCAGGGACGAGCTAAATTTCTTCCCCTTGAGGAAACAGATTCGCCCTCGTTGTCAATTAGTTACCGCTGGGGTAACCAGCGAAAAAACTCGTTAACTTGCCCATCAACCGCTTGCTTCGGCGTGCCTGCCTGGAACATCTCGATAAATCACACGGCATCAATGACATAGAAACGCACGATCTTCCGATTTTTCCAGTTAACGCGGCATAACGCGAGGCTCTCCA
>DATEME010000106.1:0-1034 GCA_035275865.1 Candidatus Acidiferrales bacterium
GATGGTGTAGTCCGCCAAGGATCGGATACGCAACAATGTTCCCGAAGCGGTCGATCGGCCGTCTACAAGGTGCGTCTTTCCCAAGCGAAGCGTGAGTCCGCACGTCATTATAATAGGTCGCGTATTTCGCAAGAATCCGTCGCAAGTGCTCGGCGTTGAGCACGATCACATGATCGGTGCACTCGCGCCGGATCGACCCGATCAAGCGCTCAACATAGCCGTTTTGCCAGGGCGATCGAAACGAAGTGGGCCGATCCCGGATCCCCATTGCTCGGACGCGATCCTTGAACGCGGCACCAAATGCTCGGTCATTGTCGCGAATGAGATATTTCGGTGCACTGTCCCAGGGAAACGCTTCGGTGATTTGACGTGCCAGCCACTCGGCCGTCGGATTGCGGGTCACCGCAAACCACAGCAACCGCCGCCGCTCGTGCCCGAGAACCAAAAATGCGAATAGTTCTTGGAACGCAATTGTCGGAACCACAAACAGGTCAATCGACGCAATCCCTTCCATATGATTGCGGACGAAGGTTTTCCAGGTCTGCAATGGCCGATCTCGCCGCGGCACCATGTAGATCGAAACTGTGGATTGGGCGACCTGGATGCCGAGCTTGAGCAACTCGCCATGGATCTTGGTGGCGCCCCAGAATGGGTTCTCAAGGCTCATTCTTCGGATCAGGTCGCGCACCTCTTTGGCGATCCGCGGCCGGCCCCCGGGTGAACGAGACTTCCATCGCCAGTAAGCGACGAATCCCATTCGATGCCAACGCAAGACGGTCTCGGGCCTGACGATGGTTATGGCGTCAAGGATGCGAGGGCAGCGACGATAGAGCCAAGTGAATAGAGCACGATCAGCCCAACGCAAATGCGGTCGGCGTGGCGCTCGCTGCTGCAGGACATTTAGCTGATGCCGCAGCACCAGGATCTCGGTTTCCAGCTGCTGTCGCGGCTTGAAGCAGTCGCACAGCATGCGGATGAACAGGAGGCCGATTGCGATCATGCGGCCATCATGTTCTGATTCGTCTGTGGTCGCG